>DATGVZ010000025.1:0-33901 GCA_035299765.1 Gemmatimonadales bacterium | reverse complement strand
GGATCGCGCTCGTTGTCGTCGTCCGACTTGTCGAACGACAGCGTGTAGTTGACCTGGAACTGGAAATTCGGGTCGAGCACGCGCTTCAACCCGATGGTAATGCCGTTGTAGTTCGACTTCGCGCTGGACTCGACCGTCGTGAGGGTACCGATGCCGGCAAACGGCCCCGCATTCGCCACGCCGAACAGCGTGTCGTTCCGGTTGATGAACCGGCTCACGTAATCAGTGTGGGCGTGGGTAAAGCTGAGCATCAGCCCGAGATCGGCTGCCACCTGCTTCTCGTACCCGACCGTGATGTTGAGTGTCCGTGGATTGCGGAAGTTCTTGTCGAACACGAAGACCGACGGGGCGAACACCGCACTCAGGGGCACCGTCGATGGGAACAAGTGCGGGAACGAGGGCGCGGGCAACCCAAATGGGATCGTCCCGCTCGAGCCGAACAGCGTCACCCCGCGGTAACCGTCGGTTGAGCGCGTGGACGCGAGGTTCAATCCGGGAATGCGCGCGTAGTACAAGCCTGCGGTGGCGCGCACGACCTGGCGACCATCGCCCTGCGGATCCCAAGCAATGCCGAGCCGCGGCTGAATCATCTTCTTGTCCGACGGGATGGTTCCATCGGATGGGAATGGAAACGTCCCCTTGGCGTTGGTGACCGTCGTCCCGTACAGCGAATGATAGGCCGTCGAGTCGCGAGGGGACAGAATGCTGGGCTCGATCTGCGCGGACCAGCGCAGTCCGTAGTCGAGCGTCCACTTCGGATTCGGCTTCCACGTGTCTTGCAGGTAGACGTCGAGCTCGGTCTGGGGGATGCTCTGCGTCCCCGCGGCCCGCACCGACCGCCCCACGCCGGCCTGCTGCAGATAGAGCAGCACGGGCCCGGTGATCGCCCCGCCGGGACACGTCCCGTCGGTGCGCGGCGCCGAGTTGCTGCACTCCACGTAATTTGAGTCGTTCGCCACGTAGCCGAGGAATCCCGCGACGGAGCTGAAGATGAAGCGGCTATTCGCGAACCCGATGAAGGTCTGCACGGAGTTCACACGGTTGTACTCGCCGCCCAGCTTGAAGAGATGGTCGCCCTTGGCGAACGAAATGTTGTCCAGCAGCTGGACGCGCGTGTCGTAATAGTCGATCGGCAGGAAGAACGGTAGGCCGAAGCGATAGCCGCCCGCGAAGTCCATCGCGACATCCGGGAACGGCCGCTGGCCGGTACCGGTGGGGTCCGCGCCGAGGAGACTGCTGCGCGGGCCGTCATACGGCCGCGGCCGGTCCTCGCGCGAATACTGGAAGCGGAATTCGTTGGCCACACGCGGCGTCAAATAGGACACGAGGCTGCCGTTCACCGCGTTGGAATGATCCTGCTCGAGACCGTTGGCGCTACGACCCCAGCTGTCCACGTCGAATGTGCCGTTCAGCTGCTCGGACCAGGTGTAGTTGTACTTGATCGACGCATTGTGCCGGTCGGAGAGACGGAAGTCGAACTTGGCCAGCAACGCCCGCGCGTTGTTGGTGCGCGCAATCGCGCCATAATCGCCCCGCAGCGCGCCGCCATAGGCCGTATCCATCCAGGCGCGCAGCGGCGCCGCGATGCGGTTGGGGTCCGTCTGCTTGGTCTCGTCGTAGATCTGCTGGTCGTAGGCCATGAAGAAGAAGGCGCGATCGCGCTTGATCGGCCCGCCCAGCGTGAATCCGAATTGGTGTTGTGTGAAATCGGGCGACAGCCTCAGGTTGCCATGGTGCGCTTGCCCCGAGAGCGCGCCGTCCTTTCCATAATAGTGCACCGAGCCGTGCAACTGATTCGTGCCCGACTTCGTCACCACGTTCACGAAGCCGCCGGAGGAACGGCCGAACTCGGCGTTGGCGCCCGACGACGTCACCACGATCTCCTGCACGGCGTCGAGGTTGAACGTGAAGGGCGGACGCTGGCCACCGCGCTGCTCGCCGAAGAACGGATTATTGAAGTCGGCGCCGTCGACCGAGACGTTGTTGTGAATTCCCTTTTGCCCACCGATCGACAGCTCATCGCCGTCGGGACCCTGGACGATCGCCACGTTGGGCGTGAGCAGCGTCAGGTTCAGGTAGTTGCGCCCGTTGTTGGGCAGCCGCGAGACCGCTTCGTCCGGCAGGCGGGTGGAGCTCGCCACCTTCGTCGCCTCGACGACCGGCTGCGTCGCTTCGACCACGACGGGCTGCAGCTGCACGGCCGCGAGCGCCAGATTCAGGTTGACCGTCTCACCGACGCCCAGACGGACGCCGGTGCGCCGCGCTTCACTGAAGCCCACGGCGCGCGCCGCGACGTCGTAGGTGCCGAGCGGCATGAGCGGCGCGATGAAAATGCCGCGCTCATTCGTCGTGACCTGGCGCTGGAATCCGGTCTGTCCCTCGTGCAGGACCACCGTCGCGCCCGCGACCGTCGTCCCCGAAGGATCGGTGACCGTGCCGCGGATGACGCCTGTCGTCGCCTGTGACTGAGCGCTGAGAAAGAGTGGGAATGCGAGAGCCAGTACCACCGGCGCGAGGAGTCTGCGCAGCATGCTTCGGCCTCCGACGGGAAGGAAATGATGCTTCGGGACGGCTAGACGTATCACCCATGAACAAGGTCCGCAAGGCTTACTATTCAGGCGATGCAGAACGCGGAAATCGCCCGCCTTCTCGGCGAAGTCGCCGACCTCCTGGAAATCTCCGCGGGGAATCCGTTCAAGGTCCGGGCGTACCGCAACGCGGGACGCACCGTCGCCGATTATCCCGATCCGCTCTCAGAGCTCGTCAAAGACGAGGCGTTCGACCTCACCGACCTACCGGGGATCGGGGGCGGTATCGCGAAAGAGATCACCGCGCTGCTCGAAACCGGCACGCTGCCCCAGCGCCAGCAGCTCGTCGCGACCATCCCGCCCGGTCTGCTCGATCTGCTGCGGATCTCCGGCCTCGGCCCCAAGCGCGTCAAGCTGTTCCACGACCAGCTGAAGGTGAACAGCGTCGCGGACCTGACACGGGCGCTCGAGGCCGGGAAGATCGCGAAACTCGGCGGTTTCGGGCCCAAGTTGCTCGAAAAAATACGGGAAGGAGTGGCGGGTGCGGCCGCCGGCACCGGACAGCGCCGCATGGTGCTGCATGAAGCCGAGCAGTACGCGCGTGCGCTGGTGGAATACCTCAAAGCAGGCGGAGGCATCGATGCCATCGAGGTGGCCGGCAGCTTCCGGCGGCGCAAGGAGACCATTGGCGATCTCGACATGGTCGTCAGCGGCGCCAACGCGCCGGACCTCATCTCACGCTTCGGCAAGTTCGGTGAAGTGACACACGTCGCTTCGCAGGGCGACACCCGCTCCACGGTGCGGCTCTCCAGCGGACTCCAGGTGGACTTGCGAGTCATCGAGCCGGCCTGCTTCGGTGCGGCGCTGCAGTATTTCACCGGCTCGCAAGCGCACAACATCGAGCTGAGGAAAATCGCACAGGCGAAGAAGCTGAAATTGAACGAATACGGCTTGTACCGCGGCTCGAAGTGCATCGCCGGACGCACCGAGGAGGAAGTCTACGCCGCGCTGGGACTCGACTGGATACCACCGGAGTTGCGCGAAGGCCGCGACGAGATTGCGCTGGCGCGCGAGCATAACCTGCCGGCGCTGGTCACGCTCGAGCAAATCCGCGGTGATCTGCAGATGCACACCGACGCGAGCGACGGCAAGGCGACCATGGCGGAGATGGTCGAGGCCGCGCGCTCGCTCGGGTATGCCTACATCGCCATCACGGACCATTCCCCGCGGATGTCGATGGCCGGCCAGACCCCGGCCGAGCTCCGCGCCCAGTGGAAGCAGATCGACCGGCTCAATACGGGAATGCGCGGGTTCCGCATCCTGAAGAGCGTCGAGATGGACATTCTGGAGAGCGGGAAGCTCGATCTTCCCGACGACGTGCTGGCGGAAGCCGACTACGTCGTCGCGACGATCCACTACGGCCTGAAGCAGAGCGAACGGCAGCTCACCGATCGGCTGCTCGCCGCGATCGAGAACCGGTGGGTGGATGCGATCGGCCACCCGACCGGCCGGATCGTGCCGGTGCGGCCGTCCTATCCGCTCGACTTCGACGTCGTCGCGAAGGCCGCCGCCAACGCCAAATGCCTGCTCGAGATCAACGGCAGCGAGCGGTTGGATCTGCCGGACACGCTGGCGGCCGCCGCCAAGGGGCACGGCGTCCGGTTCGTGCTCTCGACCGACGCGCACAACCAGCGGGAGCTGGGGTTCATGCGCTTCGCGGTCGCGGTAGCACGGCGGGCCGGATTGACCGCAGCCGACATACTCAACACCCGCCCGCCCGCGGAGTTTCTGAGAGGATTACGGCGTAGTCGAAACCGTTAACAGCTCGATCTGCGCGACCGGCTCGAAGCTGTACCGGTGGTGCCGCGTGGGACCGAGCCGGTGAATCGCGTCCAGGTGCTCGGGCGTCGCGTAGCCCTTGTTCGTTTCCCAGCAATAGCCGGGATAGCGCGTGGCGAGGCGATCCATGAGATAGTCGCGGATCGTCTTGGCGATTACCGACGCCGCCGCGATCGAGTGAACGCGCGCATCTCCGTCGACAATCGCTTCGTGCTCGCAGCTGAGCTCCGGACACGGCAGGCCGTCGATGAGCACCCATGCGGGCGTGAAGCCGAGCCGGTGGAGGGCGCGGTCCATCGCAAGAATCGAGGCGCGCCGGATGTTGTAGCGATCGATCTCGCGCACGCTGGCGGCGCCTACCGCGATAGCGAACGCCCGCTCGCGAATCTTGCGGGCGAACTTGGCCCGCTGCAGCGGCGTCAGCACCTTCGAGTCGTCGAGGCCGCGAATCGGCTTCGCGCCCACCGGAAACACGACGGCCGCGGCTACCACTGGTCCCGCCAGTGGGCCGCGGCCGACTTCGTCGATTCCGGCGACAGTGATCCGCCCGTCGCTCCAGAGCGCGACTTCGCGCTTGAGCGATGGACGGCGATGTCTCACGTCTCCGACTGCTCCGCTGTGCTGGTTCCCGCCCCCGGCACCGATGCCGGCGTCAGGCCGCGTTTTTCGCGGATGCGTGCCGCCTTGCCCGCGAGCCGGCGCAGGAAGTACAGCTTGGCCCGGCGTACCCGCCCTTTCCGCATCAGCCCGATCTCGGCGATCGAGGGCGCGTGCAGCGGGAAGATCCGCTCGACACCCACGCCCGCTGAAATCTTGCGAACCGTGAAGGTCTCGTTGATGCCGCCGCCGCGACGGGCAATGCAGATGCCCTCGAACGCCTGCAGGCGCTCTTTCTCACCCTCGCGCACGCGCACCATGACGCGTACGGTATCGCCGGGCGCGAAGGCTGGGATGTTGTCCCGCAAATTCTCCATGACTACTTGCTCGAGTCGCCGTTCTTTTCCCATAAATCCGGTCTCCGCTCGCGCGTCAGACGTTCGGCTTGCGCCGCCCGCCATGCCGCAATCTTGTCGTGGTCGCCACTCAACAATACTTCCGGGACGTCGAGGCCGCGATAGCTGGCCGGCCGCGTGTAGCTTGGCGGCGCGAGCAATCCCTCATAGTGCGAATCGCTCGATGCCGACTCGTGATCGCCCAACGCGCCCGGCAAGAGCCGCACCACCGCATCGATCACGCACAGCGCTGCCGGCTCGCCGCCCGACAAAACGAAATCCCCGATCGACAACTCTTCGGCACCCAATCCATCCGCGACGCGCTGGTCGACGTCCTTGTAATGGCCGCACAATAACGTCAGCTCGGTGCCGACCGCATAACGCACCGCGGTGTCATGTGTGAACGCCCGCCCGCGCGCCGACAGCAGCGCGATCGGCGGTTTTGCCCTCAAGTCTTCGACGGCCTCGAAGAACGGCTCTGGCTTCAGCACCATCCCCGCACCGCCGCCGTACGGCGTATCGTCGACCGTCCGGTGCTTATCGTGCGTGTAATCGCGCAGCTGCACGATGCGATAGCGAGCCAGTCCCGCTGTTGCCGCGCGTCCCAGGATGCTCGATCCCAGCGGCGCGGTGAACCACTCGGGAAACAGCGTCACCACGTTGATCCGCAACATCGCTATTCGTCCACGGCGACGAGCTGGTCGCGCCAGCTCTCGACCGCCGCTCGAGATGTCACGCCCTCAAAACCCAGCAGCCACTCGCGATGATACGCCCGGCGTCTTGCCACCACCAGCGGCCCGGCGATCACGGCGCGATCCTCATTCAGGACGTACAGTCGCGCTTTGGGAACGAACACCGTTCCCGGATTTTCGACGAGGGGGATCACCGCGACCTCCCCCTGCTGGCCGTGCGGCTTGCGCAGCCGCCCGACTACGCGGCCGGGGCCGGGGGAAGCGGGGGCGGGGGCGGGGGCGACTGTTTTCCTCCACGGAGTACGCCGGCCTTCTTGAGGAGCGAACGCACCGTATCCGTCGGCAGCGCGCCCTTCTCGAGCCAGGCTCGCGCCTGTTCCGCGTTCACGTCGATCACCGCGGGATTGGCGCGCGGGTTGTAATTGCCGATCGCCGCGACGAAGCGTCCGTCGCGCGGCGATTTGGAGTCCGCGACCACGATGCGGAAGTAGGCCTGACCCTTCCGTCCCACGCGGCGCAGCCGAATTCGAGTTGCCATAACGTTCCTACATCCTTTTCATGAACTTGCTGAGCTTGCGCATCTGCTGGAACTGTTCCAGCAGGCGATTCACTTCCTGCACCGGACGGCCGGCTCCCTTTGCGACCCGCAGCTTTCGCGATCCGCTCAACACACTGGGATCGGCCCGCTCCTCCGGCGTCATCGAGAGTACGATCGCCTCGACGTGCTTCAGGCGGTTGTCGTCCATCGATACACCCTGCAGCGCCTTGGCGTTGACCCCCGGCAGGAGGCCGAGCACCTGCTTCAGCGGACCCATCGACTGCATCTGTTTCAGCGCGACGAGAAAATCCTGCAGGTCCATGCCTTTCTTGGACCGCACTTTTTGCTAGAGGCGCTTGGCGGCTTCGGCGTCGACGTTCGCTGCCGCTTTTTCAACCAGCGCGACCACGTCGCCCTGCCCCAAGATCCGTCCCGCCATGCGCACCGGATCGAACGGCTCGAGCGCGTCGGTTTTCTCGCCGACGCCGACGTACTTGATTGGCACGCCGGTCACGCCGTGGATCGACAGCGCCGCGCCGCCGCGCGCATCACCGTCGAGCTTCGTCAGGATGACGCCGGTCAGCCCGACCGCGTCGTGAAAACCGCGCGCGATCTTCACGGCGTCCTGTCCCGTCATGCCATCGGCGACGAGCAGCACTTCGCGCGGCGTGACGGCTGCCTTGAGCGCTTTCAGCTCGTCCATCATCGCCGCGTCGATTTGCAGCCGTCCGGCGGTATCGACGATCACCGTGCGTGCGCGTACGGCCTCCGCTTCGCGCAACGCGTCCTGCACCAGCTTCACGACGTTTCCCGTGTCGCGTTTGCCGAGAACCGGGACGCCAATCTGCGTGCCGAGCTGCTCGAGCTGTTCCGCCGCGGCCGGTCGATACACATCCGCCGCGACCAACCCCGGCGCCTTCTGCTCGAGCTTCAGCCGGCGCGCGAGCTTCGCCGCCGTGGTCGTTTTGCCCGATCCTTGTAACCCGACGAGCACAATCACCGTCGGACCTACGGAAGCGAAATCGAGGCCGGCCTGCGTGCCGCCGAGCAGTGTCGCGATTTCGTCGTGCACCAGCTTGACGACCTGCTGGCCGGGACTCACCGCCTTGACGTGCAGCGCGCCGACGGCGCGCTCGCGCACCCGCTCGACGAAGCCGCGCGTGACCTCGAAGCTCACGTCCGCCTCGAGCAGGTGCCGGCGGATCTCGCGCAGCGCGTCGGTGACGTCGCTTTCCGAGAGCACCCCGCGACCCCTGAGCCGGTTCAGTACGCCGGTCAGCTGCTCGGAAAGGGCCGTAAACATAAGCGTAGCAAGCTAAATGGCGAGTACCCTGAATCCAAGTGGGGGTCTTAATTTTGGCTTCTATGACGAGTCCCGCCCCCGCCCCCGCCCCCGCCCCCTCCCCGGCACCCGTGACGCCGCAGTGGTCGCGCCCCGACGACGCCGAGCGTCAGGCCAGGCTCGACGCGATGAAGCGGCGCGCGACCGGCCTGCTGGCGATCGCGCTGCTCGTGTTCGTCGCCGCCAGCGTCTTCGAGCCACAATTCCCCTGGCTGGGTTACGTGCGCGCAACGGCGGAAGCGTCGCTGGTCGGTGGGCTCGCGGACTGGTTTGCGGTCACGGCGCTCTTCCGGCATCCGCTGGGCTTGCCGATTCCACACACGGCGATAGTGGCGACGCGCAAGGAGCGGATCGGCCAGATCCTGGGCACCTTCGTCCAGAATCACTTCCTCTCACACGAGGTGATCAGCGCGAATCTCCGGCGCGTGCATCCCGCCGAGCGCGGCGCGCAGTGGCTGGCGGACCGCGACCATGCTCGTCAGATCGCGCGACAATTCGCGAGCGGCTTGGCGAAGACGCTCGAGGCGTTGCCACATGACGAAGTTCAGGAGCTCGTGAGTCAGGTCGTCCGCAACCGCGTGCGCGCATTCCGAGTCGCGCCCGCATTGGGGAAGACGCTGAAGCTCGCGCTCGCCGACAATCGTCAGGAAGAGCTGCTGAATGCCGCGGTGCGACTGGCTGCCGATGCGGTCAGAAATAACCGCGATGTCATTCGCGAGCGCGTGCGCGCCGAGACACCGTGGTGGGTGCCCCCGGTGCTGGACGACAAGATCTATCAAAAGATCATCGCAGCCGTGGAGCGGCTGCTGCACGATATGGTGATGGACCCATCACACCCGCTGCGCACCGCATTCGACGACGCGATTCGCGACTTCATCGAGCGCTTGCAGCATTCGCCTGAAGTGATCGCGCGCGCGGAGGCAATGAAGGAAGAGTGGTTGATGGACGCGTCGACGGTCGAGCTATCGAAGCGGCTGTGGGATGGCATTCGGCAGACGGTCACCAACTACGCGACCGGAGCCGGCGTCGACGGCGCGCCGAGTCCGCTCGACAACGGCCTCAGTGAATTCGGCGCCGCCCTGTTGTCGAATCCGACGCTGCTCGCCGAAATCGACGACCTGCTGATCGATTTGACGGCTGGAGTGGTGGAGAAATACCGGCACGAGATCGGCGACCTGATCGCCCAGACGGTAGCGGGATGGGACCCGGAGGCGACATCGCGGCGATTCGAGTTGGCCGTGGGAAGAGACCTGCAGTTCGTCCGCATCAACGGCACGCTCGTCGGCGGGCTCGTCGGACTCCTGATCTATTCGATCACTCGCCTCGTTCGCTGAGCCGCACGGCGGGCAGGCTCCGCCAGCCCGTCCAGCTCACAGGCGCGTCGATTAGTCGTACTACGGGCCGGCCCTCAACCGTCAGCTGCTTGATGTCCGACCGCCTGCCCTTCTGACCGACCGGGCGGCGCTTTGCCCAGGCACGCTCGAGCCCGGCCGCAAACTTGCTCGCGGCCGCCGCGTCGTCCCAGACGCTGTACCACTCGAGGACGTCGCGAGTCTTCCCGAGCACGCGGTACCGATCGCCGTCCCACCCCTCCGCTAAGCGCGCGGCTTCGGTCTCATCGCCCAGGAGCTGCTGGAACAGCAGCCGCGTCTCGAATTCACCGAGATTGTCTTCGTAGATCACTGTGTCCGTCGCCGATTTCGGGAAAATCACTTCCGTGGGCTCGTCGTGCCGGGCGTATCGATCCGGATGCAGAATCTGCTCCGTCGATGTCGGCATCGAAGCGAGCACCGATCTCCCGAAATACTTCCGTCGGAACCAGATGATGAAGTCCGCACCACCCAGGTACGGGAACACCAGGCCTTCGCGCAGCCACAGGGGCGCGTGCGCAAACTCCTTCATCTGTGCCTGTTGCCGCGCCATCACCGTCCGCTGCTTCCAGAACCACCCCAACGGCAGCGTATCGGGCTTCTGCTCGGGCATCAGCACGGGGATCTGCACGACGGTCGCCTGACCCTCGAGAATCGCCTGTGCCGCGGAGCGCCGATCGTTGTGGCCGCGCTGGGTGATGATCGAATCGAGTTTGACGTACTGATCCTGCAATGCATGCACGAGCTCGTGTGACACCACGACGCGCAGCTGATACGGCTCGATATCGGCGGGGATATACAGCGCGTTGGAATCGGGGTCGTAATATCCGGCGATCTGCTCGGTGAGCAGATCGATCATCGTGGGCCGGAGCTCCAAGGAGTCAGGGATAAGCCCGAACAGCCGCAAGGCCGATTGCAGTCCGGCGAGGTCGCTTGGCGGCAAGTCTTCGTCGAACTTGTGAATGACGTAATCGCGGACCTGCGTGCGCGAGCGGCGCAACACCTTCGGTTCACGTTTGAAGGGAAGACCGGCGTTCTGGGCGACGAGAGGCATCATGCGGTGCACGATGTCCTTCAGGTCCGCCTCGCTCTGCACATTCTGGGCGCGCTCGCGACACGTCGCAACGACAAGCACGAGCCCCACCAATGCGGCGAGGCGAGTCAGCCGGCCCACTCGATTCCTTTGCCAACCGCCACGCCCACGACGCGCGCGACTTCCTTGCCCGTCACGACCATGCCCTGCCGCTCGAGCTCGGCGCGGAGCCGGCGATCCAGCTCGGCGCGCTGGTCTTCCAGCGCCGAAGGACGCCGGGAGTCGGCGGAGGTCGCCGCAGGTTCATCCGCCGTCTTCCGGCGACTTTCGCCGCCCAATAATTCGTTCAGCTCCTCGCCAAACCGCTGCAGCACGGTCGCCAGGTCGGGCATCGGCTCTTCCGGGGCCGATCCTTGCTCCTCCGTCAACCCGCGGCGAATCATCGCCTCGACCTTCTTGCGGTCGCGAATCAGCTTGTCGAGCTCCGGAGAGACATGCGCCGTCGCCTGCGCGTGGGCGCATGCCTCGTCGAGCACGTCGATCGCTTTATCGGGGCGCGCGCGTTCGGGCACGAAGCGGTCGGTCAGGACGATCGCGGCCTTGAGCGCGTCGTCCGCGATGGCGACAGCGTGGTGCCGCTCGAGTCGCGGGCGCCTGGCGACGAGGACTTCCCACGTCTGAATCGCATCGAGCTCTTCGATCGTGACCGGCTGGAACCGGCGCTCCAAGGCGGGATCGGCGCGGATCCATTTGTCGTATTCCTCGCCGGTGGTGGCACCGATGACCCGGATGTCGCCGCGCACGAGAGCGGGTTTCAGCATGTTGGCGGCGTCCATCGCCGCGCCCATCGCCGTCCCCTGCCCAATGAGGTTGTGCAGCTCATCCACGAATAGGATGAGGTTGGGATCGGTGCCGAGCGCTTTCACGAGACGGCGAATCCGATCCTCGTACTGCCCGCGGAAGGATGTGCCGGCAAGCAGGGACACGTGGTCGAGCTGGAGGATGCGGGCGTCCTTGAGCGCAGGCGGCACGTCGCCCGCCGCGATGCGCTGCGCGAGTCCCTCGGCAATCGCGGTTTTGCCCACACCGGCGCGCCCCACGAGGGCGGGGTTGTTTTTCCCCTGCCGCAGAAGGATGTCGATGACGCGCACGATCTCGGCATCCCGGCAGCGCACGGGCTCGAGATCGCCGCGTCGCGCGAGCGTGGTGATGTCGATGCCGACGCGCTCCAGAACGTCCCCGAAATCGAATAGCCCGGAGAATGGATCAGACATCGGTCAACGGCTCTTCAGAAAGTCCAGGTACCAGGAAATCATCGTATCTCCGAAAACGAACGTAACACCCGCGGCGATCGCCAAGAACACGCCGAACGGGAGCTCGTAACGCCGCCATTTCCGAATGCTCCAGATCATGAGGGGCAGGTAGAACGCCGTGCCGATGATGGCGCCGACGAAGATCGTGAGCAACGCGTTCTTCCAGCCCACGAACGCCCCGACCATCGCCAGCATCTTGATGTCTCCCCAGCCCATCGCTTCCTGCCGGAGGATCAAGCCGCCGAGCTCGCGGACGGCCCACAGCACCGACCAGCCGACCGCGGCGCCAAGCAGCGCCTGCAGAAATCCCGGAAGGCCGCCGCTCAATGACAGCGCGAGTCCCAGCACCAGGCCTGAGACGCTCAACTCATCCGGAATGATCTTGTGTCTAGCGTCGATTACCCCGATGCCTATGAGGATGGTCCCGAAAATCGCCGCGGCGAGCGCGTGCATCGTGAAGCCGTAATACAGCAACGCGACGACCCACAGCAGGCCGACGGACGCTTCGATGATCGGGTACTGCATCGAAATTGGTTTGTGGCACCAGCGGCATTTGCCGCGCAGCCACAGCCACGAGAAGACCGGGATGTTATCGCGCCAGACGATGCGCTGTTTGCAGTGTGGACAGGTCGACGGCGGATGCAGCAGCGAGCGTTGCTCGGGGTTCTCGTGCCAGAGCCGATGAATGCAGACGTTGAGAAAGCTGCCCACGCACAATCCCAATGCCGCGGTGATGACAATGATGAACCAGTCAGCGCCCACGCAGCACCTCGTACAACAGGATGCCCGCCGCGACCGCCACGTTCAGCGACTCGGCGCCGCGCGCCAGCGGAATCGCCACGCGCTGAGACGCAACCGCGTTGAGGTGCGGTCGCAGGCCGGCCCCTTCGTTTCCGACGATCACGGCAATCCGCTCCGTGCGCGATTGCTTGTTGTCGAGCGCGCGGGCGATCGGCACGCCGTCCGCGGCGGCCGCCCAGAGGGTGAACTCGTGCTCGCGCGCCCAGGCGATGAACGGACCGTCGTCGAGCTGCACGACGGGATGGCGGAACGTAGCGCCCATCGCGGCCCGCAGCGCCTTCGGATTCATCGGGTCCGCGCTACCCCGCAACAGCAGGCTGGCGGACGCTCCGAGCGCGTGCGCGGTCCGAATCAGCGTGCCGACGTTGCCGGGATCCTGAACGCCGTCCACAACAAGCAGCGGCCCATCCCTGACCTCCGCGAGTGCCCAGACGCGTGGCGTGACGATGGCGAGAATGCCCTGCGGTGTTTCCGTTCCGGCGAGATCCCCAAACGCACGCGTGCCGACTTCCTCGATTGCCACCGCGTGACTCGCCAGCTCGGCCGCGAGCGTCTGGCCGCGCGTCGTGCGGGCGAGCTCGGGAGACACGACCGCGCCCTTGAATTCGAGACCCGCGGCCAGCGCCTCCTCCACGAGCCGCACGCCTTCCACGACGGCCAGGCCACGGCGGCCACGCGCCTTGCGCCGTTGGAGATCGCGAACGGTCGACTGCAGATTACCAGCGATGCGCGTCCTCGCACTGGTCATGGGTGCACGTAAGATTGCGCGCCCCGTTGTTTTCGCCAAGCGGCAGTCGTGAGAATCGCGCTCACGATTGCGGGCTCCGATTCAGGCGGCGGCGCCGGCATCCAGGCCGATCTCAAGACGTTTCATCAATTCGGTGTGTTCGGCACGAGCGCCATCACCGCCGTCACTGCGCAAAACACCGTGGGCGTGCTCGCCTGGGAAGCGGTATCCCCCGCCCTGGTGGCGCGCCAGATCGAAGCACTCGCCGCGGATCTACCCCCCGCGGCCGTAAAAACAGGAATGCTGGGTTCGGCGAAAATCGTGGACGTCGTTGCTGAACGCATCGCCGAGCTCCGCTTGCCGAACTACGTCCTCGATCCGGTGATGGTCGCGACGTCAGGAGACCGCTTGCTCGACAAGAAGGCGGAAGCGTCGATTGCGCGCCGGTTGGTACCGCTCGCGCTGCTCGTCACACCGAATCTCAACGAAGCTTCAATCCTGATCGAGCGGGACGTCCGCACTCCCGATCAAATGGAGCAGGCCGGACGCACGCTTGTCTCGATGGGAGCGCGAGCCGCGCTGATCAAAGGCGGGCATCTTCGGGACACGGAGATAATCGTCGATGTGTTGGTGGAAGAAGGCGCAGTTCGGCGGTTCACGCACGAGCGCATCGAGACCACATCGACACATGGGACCGGCTGTACGCTCTCGGCCGGCATCGTCGCCGGTCTCGCGCTGGGTCGATCGCTCGAGCAGTCCGTCATCGATGCGCTCGACTTTGTGCATCGCGCGATCGCGGCCGCGCCGGGGCTTGGCAGGGGCGATGGGCACGGTCCGCTCAACCATTTCGTGCCTGGGCCGCCACGGCCGCCGAGCGAGGGCCTTTAAGCGAGGAGCGCGCGGCTCAGCACTCCCTTGAGCACTACGGAGAGTTGACGTCCCATTTTCTCGCTGGCGGCGAGGACTTCCTCGTGTGAGAGCGTCTCGCCCGTGATGCCCGCCCCAGGGTTCGTAATAGAGGAAAAGCCCAGGCAGCGGAGACCCCGCGAACGCGCCACGATCACCTCCGGCACCGTCGACATTCCCACGGCATCGGCCCCTAACCGCTCCAGCATGCGCACCTCGGCGGGCGTCTCGTAGGATGGGCCGAGCAGGCCCACATAGACGCCCTCTTCCATCGGAACGCGTGCCTCGCGGGCGACGGTGCGAGCGAGCGCGCGCAACTCCGCGTCATAGGGCTCGTGCATGATGGGAAAGCGCTGTTCGCCCGGCTCGGGCTGGCCAATCAAGGGATTCCGCCACATCAGGTTGATGTGGTCGGCGATCAACATCAGGGTGCCGCCTGGGAAGGTCCGGCGCACACCCCCCGCCGCATTTGTGACGATCAAGATCTCGATGCCCAGCGCTGCAAATACTCGGGCGGGAAGCGCGGCTACGGTCGCGGAATGACCTTCATATAGATGAAAACGTCCCGCCTGCACGAGCACCGGGACGCCTTCCAAGCGTCCCGCCACCAGCTCACCCTTGTGACCGGCCACACCAGGCTCCGGAAAACCTGGAATGGTCGAGTAGGGAATGTGAATCGGATCGGTGACCTCGCCGGCGAGAAAGCCGAGTCCCGATCCGAGCACGATCGCCACTCGGGGTTTGAGCTTGCCAAGTCGCTTCGCCACCGCAGCGGTGGCCGCGGCGACTGCGCTCGACGGTTCGGTCACAGCAGGATGCCGGCGAGCGTCGCGGACAAGAAGTTGGCGAGCGTCCCCGCGATCATGGCGCGCAATCCGAGCCGGGCGAGATCGTGCTTGCGTTCGGGCGCGAGCGCGCCGATGCCGCCGATCTGAATGCCGACGGAGCTGAGGTTCGCGAATCCGCACAGCGCGAAGGTCGCGATCGTGAAGGAAAGGGGATCGAGGCTGGCCTTCAGCGGGCCGAGATGCGCGTACGCGATGAATTCGTTGATCACCATCCGCTCACCCAGCAACGCGCCGATGGTGCCGCTGTCGTGCCAGGGTACACCCATCACAAACGCGATGGGCCGGAAAATCCACCCGAGCACAGTCTGGAGACTGACCGGGAACCAGGAAATGAATCCATGGATCCATCCGAACAACCCGTTGACGAGCGCAATGAGCGCGATGAACGAGATGAGCATCGCGATCACGTTGAGCATCAGCTGCAGGCCTTCGCTCGTGCCGCGCGCCGCGGCGTCGAGCACATTCACGTCGGTGCGCGGAATATCGACTTTGACCCCGCCGAGGGTTTCGGGGACCTGGGTCTCGGGCTCGATGATCTTCGCCATCATGATCGTCCCCGGCGCGGTCATGATGACGGCGGTCAGCAGGTGCCGCGCCTCAATCCCAAACGCGATGTAGGCCGCCATGATCGAGCCGGAGACGTGGGCCATCCCGGCGGTCATCACCGTCATGAGCTCCGAGATCGTCATGCGCGGCAGAAACGGGCGAATCGTAAGCGGCGCCTCCGTCTGTCCCATGAAGATCGACGCCGCCACATTCAGACTCTCGGCGCCGCTCGCCCCCATGATCTTGTTCATCGCGATCGCGAACGCCTTGACCACGATCTGCATGATGCCGAGGTAGTACATGATCGCGAACAGCGCCGACACGAAGATGATCGCAGGCATGATCTGGAACGCGAAGACGACGCCGATGCTGGAATGCTGTTTGCCGATTTCACCGAACACGAATTCGGAGCCGGCGTAGGAGAAGCTGAGGATCTTCGTCACCGTGGCGCCAAGCCAACTGAAGATCTCCTGGCCAATGGGCACGCGCAGCACGAAGATCGCGAACACGAGCTGCAGCCCCACGCCCCACGCGACGACGCGCCAGCTGATCGCGCGTCGGTTGCGCGAGAACGCAAACCCAATGCCGAGGATGAGGATGATTCCGAAGAGCCCGGTCAGACGCGAGCCGAGCGACCGGGGGGGCCGGGGGGGGGGCATCGGCGCCGGCTGAGCCTTGGCGGTGTCTTGTGCAGGCGTTTGTCTGACCGCCCCGCTGACCGTGTTGAACACGAAGCGCGGCAGCGTGAACACGGTCAGCGCGCACACGAACGTGACCGCAAAAGCGAAGACAACGCGTCGCCAGGACATTAGAGAGCTCCGAGTTCGCTCTGCACGCGGGACACCAGCGCGACCTTCTCGTACTCGGGAAGAAAGGCGCTCTCGCACGCGTTGAGCACGACGCGCGCGAGATCGGCTGGTCCGAGGCCCAGCGCCGTGTGGGCGAGATAGTACTCGTCGGTCAGCGTGATGCCATCGGTCAGCCGGCCGTCGGTGTTCAGCGTGACGACGACGCCCTGCTGGTAATAGCGCGCAAAGGGATGCTCCGCCACCGCGCTGACCACGTGGGTGTGGACGTTGCTCGTGAGGCACATCTCGAGCGGGATCTTGCGTGCGATGATTTCCTCGAGCAGCGCGGGATCCTCCGCGAGTCGCGTCCCGTGTCCGATGCGCTGCGCGCCGAGCTCGTGGACCGCCTGATCGATGGAGTGCGACCCGTCGCCCTCGCCTGCATGGCAGGTGCACGCCATTCCATGTCCGGCCGCGTACTCAAACGCCGCTCGATGCTCGCGCGCGGGATGGCCGCGCTCCGCGCCCGCAAGATCGAACGCCGTGACGCCCGCGGTCCGGTACTCCGCGGCGACGCGCGCCAGCTCCAGCGACTCCGCCGGCGAACGCGTGCGCATCGCACAGACGATGAGTCCGACCTTCGTTCCCGTCTCCGCGGACGCGCGCCGAATCCCGGCGAGCGGCGCCTCGATCGCCTGCGCCAGCGTCAGCGCGGGACGATGCAGCAGCGGCGAATACCGGACCTCGACGTAGCGCACGTTCTCGGCGGCAACGTCGATGACGAATTCATACGCGACGCGCTCGAGTGCCGCGGCGGTTTGTAGGACGGAGAGGGTGATTTCGTACTTCTGGAGATACTCCTCGAGGCTCTTGGCGTCGCGTACGAGCATCGCCTTCGCGAGCGCGTCGGGAGTGTCGGCGGGCAGGCGAATGCCCTGCGCGCGGGCCAGCTCGAGCATCGTCGCGGGTCGCAGCGCGCCATCGAGATGCACGTGCAGCTCGGCCTTGGGCCAGCGCCCCAGCGTTTCCTTGGTGAGACGCGGTTTCCCCTCGCGCTTCGCCGACACCACCACGCGAAACACCGCGCCGGCCTCACCGACCAGATCGCCGGCATCGATCGGCCGGCCGGCGGCATCGGTCACATAGGCGGCGCTATCGAGCAACCGCGCCAAACCGTCATCCGCCTGCGCGACCGCGTCGCGCACTCGGGCGCCGCGCGGCACGTCCACTGCCTTGTCGTTGATGAAAACCCGCATCAGTGGTCCGTCCGGTGGAAGCGCACGTCGGCAGGCGCCTCCACGGGAGCGGGTAGTGCACCCAGGTAGCGGATGAAGGCGTCGATGTCCACGACATCGAGATCTTCCTTGGGAGCCGCGGCAAGCATGCCGAAGCCCGAACCGCCGGTGGTCATGAAGTCACTGACCACGAGCGTGTAGGGGCGGTCCCTGTCGATACTCTTGCCGTTCTCGAGCTGTGTGCGGTTGATGCGCTTTCCCGGTGCTTTGCCCGCATCGTACCACACCTGCACGCCGGCGACGTGGCAATCGGGGAAGTGATCGTGTCCGCCGACGCAGTGCTCCAGCGCATCGAGCAGAACGGCGCCGGTCACGGTGAGACGCTGCAACCGGTTTTGGAACGGCTGCACCTGGTAGACGTTGCCCCACGTGATCGCGCCTTCCGGCAAATCGGCGCGAATGCCGCCGTTGTTCATGATGGCGACGTCGGCGTGGCCGGCGCTGCGCTGCGCATCGGCGATCAGCCGGCCGAGTGCGTATTCGCCGCCCTCTTTCTTCATGGGGAACTTGAGCCGCCCGACGACCCGATCCGTAAGATTGCGCATCGCCTGCTGCTGGCGAGCCAACGCGTCGGTCAAGGCGATGTCGGGCTTCACCTGATCGGCATACGGTGTGACCAGCTGCACGCGCACTTCGCGCCGTGTGCCCCCGACGCGCACGAAATCGACGACGGCGATCGACCGTCCGCTCGACTGCGCCTCGACGATCGGGATGCCGTGGACCACCGTGTTCACGCGCCAATGCGTGTGGCCCGCGACGATGAGATCGACGGAGCCGGAGTCGAGCTGCCGGGCGAGGTCGAGGATCTCCCCGTGGCACCCTGCACCGCCGGAATCGCAAACCGCCCCGGCGTGCGCTGCCACGATGACAAAGTCGGATCCGCCGCGCGCCGCCGGCAGGTAGCGCTTGATCGCCTGCGCTTCATCACCGAACGCCAGGCCACGAATGTTGCGCGCCGCGGTGCTCGTCGGCGTCTCGGTCGTGGTCAACCCGATCACCGCGATGCGCAGTCCGTTCCGGGTGATGAGTGTCCACGGCGTCGCCCAATCGGGCCGCGCGGTACCGCCGCTGTTCGTGATGTTCGCGGACAGGAACGGATACTTCGCCTCGCTCATCCGCGCGCGCAGCGTATCGACCGACCAGTCGAACTCGTGATTCCCGATGGCGGTGGCATCGATCGCCAGCGTATTCAGCGCGTCGATCGTGCCTCGTCCGGACGTGGCGTTCGACAGCGCGGTCCCCTGCATCTCGTCGCCGGCATCGATGCGCACGCTGGTGCAACCGCAGGCGCGCGCCAGGCTGTCGAGCCACGGTCGCATCGCCGCCACGCCGCCGACCTGCCGGCCCTGTGACCAATCCCACACGCGCGGCTCGAGCTGGCCATGCAGATCGCTGATCGCGAGCACGCGGAGCAGCGTACTGTCGACGGTGCTGACGGCGGCCGGCGCGGGTGCGAACACCGCGCGCGCGGCGGCGCGCGCCGGATCGGGAATGATCGCCCAGCTGGGATGGAAATACGCCGACGCTTGGACCATCCTCGCGCGGCGGACTTCGTCGACCAGGAGCTCGCGGATGTCTTCGCCACGGTCGTAGACGACGCGCGCGTTCGACAGCATCGCGTAGCCGCCGCCACCGGCCTGCCGGTAGCTGTTCACCGCCATCGTGAAGCTGTCGGTAGGTTGCACGATCCGGCCTGCGTAGGCCAGACCACGGATGCGCTGCAACGGTGGACGCGAGAGGTCGATGTTGTACACGACCCCGGTCACGACGTCGAAGTTGTAGCCCGCGATGCTGTCGTTGATGATCGAGCGGTTGGGCTCGTAGGTGTGGAAGTAAAGCGCGGAATGCTCCAGAAATTCGCGCAGCTGCTGACCGGAGATACGCACGGAACGCAGCGTATTCTCATACGGATAAATCCCGGCGATGTCGCGTTGATGCACTTCACCTTCCGGCAGTCCGGCTTGAACGTCGAACGCGGACGCGGCGGAAAGCTGTGCGTTGGTTCGCCGGCGCTGCACTTCGTTGATGAAGTCGAGCAGCGGCGTGTCCTGCGCGCGCGCATAGCGCGCATCAAAGCCCGGGCCCACGTTGCCGAGGGGCGTCGCCGCCCAGAGCCGCGTCGCTTCGTGAGCCGCGGCGAAGCGCTGTGTGAATCGCGGCAGCTCCGCGAGATTCCCGATGGGAATCAGGTCGGCCCGTACCGCGGTCACGTGATAGTGACGGCCCGGAGTGGAATCCTTCGCGAGTGAGACGTGCACGACCGCCAGGCTCTGCGCCCAGTTCTTCGGTTCTACGAAGTGCACGCCGTTGATCACCGTGTCGCGGATCTCGCGATGGGTATGCCCGACGATCACGACGTCAGGTTTCGGATTGACGTTCGCGAGCGCCGCGGCGTCGTTTTCCGGTCCCACGCCCGTCGTGTCGTAGCTCGATTCACCGAAGCCGCTGTGGATCAGGACGATCTTCAGGTCGGCGCCCTCGCCCTCCAGGCGGGCGAGCGCCGTCGAGACCGAGCTGGCGATCCGCCGCACGCGCACCTTACCGCCGAGCTGAGAGCGGTCCCACAGCATCGTGCCCGGTGTCGTGAATCCGGTGACGCCGATCTTCACCGGGCCGCGCGCCAGCATCACGGTCTTGGGGAACAGCGGGGCGCCGGCGCTGTCTTCGATGTTGGCGGTGACGTAGCGATACGTCGCCTCGTTGGCCGCGCGGCGCAGGAACGGGAGCCCAAAATCGAAATCGTGATTCCCGGGGGTTGCCACGTCGTATTGGAGCGCGTTGAGCGCGTCGACGATGGGCTCCGGTTGGCGCTTGTCGTAACGGCCGAAGAATGTCGCGAACGGATTTCCTTGCAGGAGATCGCCGGCGTCCACCAGGATCAGATTGCTGGGATAGCGCGCGCGCAGCGTCTCTAACGCGGTGGCGGCGCGCGACAGCCCGCCGGGCGTCGCGGCATCACGCACGTAGTCCCAGCCGAGCACCCGACCGTGAATGTCCGTCGTTGCGACGATGACGATGTGCGCGGTATCCGGAGCGGGCGTGCGGGCCGGCTGCGAAGGGGCCTGGAGCGCCAGGAGTAGCGATAGGAGACGCATAGTACGTTCAAAATTGCGCTGGAATTTCGTGACACACAATTGACCGAGAATTCGCTCCGTCGTGGCGGGGGGCCGGTCTCTTCTTACGGCGCAGGATCGACCTCACTACCGCCGAGGAGCTCTCATGGACCGACACCCCAGCAGGTGCCTGTTCCCCCTCACGTGCACGCTCGCATCCCTCCTCTTAATCGCTTGTCAACACGAACAGCCGACGTCCCCCACCCACGCACTCTCGGCCGAGCAGCGCGGCCCAAGTGGACAGGACGGCCCAATCCCCGATCGCTTGCAACATCTCATCGTCATTTATCTCGAGAACCACAGCTTTGACAATCTCTACGGCCAGTTCCCCGGCGCCGATGGCTTGAGCAATGCGGGAGCGACCGAGACGCAGGTGGACGCCGGCGGCACGCCGTTCAGCACGCTCCCGCAGGTCTCCGGCTCGCCCTTCCCGACGACGCTGCCGAACGCCCCGTTCGCCATCGAGGACTTCGTGCCGGCCAATCTGCGTATTCCCGATCTCGTGCACCGGTTCTACCACGAGCAGTTACAAATCGACGGCGGCAGGATGGACAAGTTTGCGCAGGTCAGCAACGCGAAAGGCGAAGTGATGGGCTTCTATCATACGGGTCCGCTGCCGCTCGCCGCGGAGGCGGCGAGTTACACGCTGTGCGACAACTTCTTTCACGCGGCGTTCGGCGGCTCGTTTCTCAATCACATCTGGCTGATCGCGGCGCGCACCCCCGTCTTCCCGAATGCGCCGAGCTCGCTCGTCGCGCAACTGGGATCGGATGGATCGCTGATCAAGGATGGTGCCGTGACGCCCGATGGGTACGCGGTGAACACGCTCTTTACCGTCAATCAACCCCATCCGCCTGTGCCGTCGAATCAGCTCGTCCCGAACCAGACGTTTGCGACGATCGGTGACCGACTCTCCGAGCGCAACATCAGCTGGGCGTGGTACTCGGGCGGCTGGAACGACGCGCTCGCCGGACACGCCGATCCGCTATTTCAATACCACCATCAGCCCTTCGCCTTCTTCGCGAACTACGCCGACGGCACCGCCGCGAAGGCCGAGCACCTGCGCGACGAGTCGGAGTTCATTGCGGCCGCGCAAGCGGGGACGTTGCGAGCGGTGTCGTTCATCAAGCCCCTCGGCCCGCAAAACGAGCACCCCGGGTATGCCGATCTCCTCACCGGGGAGCATCACGTCATGGATCTCGTCGATGCGATTCGGAATGGACCCGACTGGCCGACCACGGCGATCGTCATCACGTACGACGAGCATGGCGGCTTCTGGGACCACGTCCCGCCTCCCGTCGTCGACCGCTGGGGGCCGGGTATCCGGGTGCCGACGCTGGTCATCTCGCCGTTCGCCAAGCGCCATTTCGTCGATCACAACCGCTATGACACGACATCGATCCTGGCGTTGATCGAAAACCGCTGGGGACTGGAGCCGCTGAGTGATCGTGATGCGGGGGCCAACGATATGGCGAATGCATTCGAAAATGGTCGAAGCGTTGAGCGCGGCACGCGCGATCGCTGAATAGCTCCGAAGGACAACGCGGGTCGGGGCGCGTGAGCGCTCCGACCCGCGCTGGTCTCAGTTGCCAAACCAATGCCGTCCCCGCCACCTTTTCGGCATGCAGCTCCTCGTTGTCCGCCATGGCATTGCGGAAGAACGCGAAGCATGGGCACCACGCGACGATTCCCTCCGACCCCTTACAGCCGACGGAAAGAAGAAGATGAAAGAGGCGGCGAAGGGGCTGCGCGCGATCGTTCCGCGAGTGGACATGCTCGCGACCAGCCCGTTGACGCGCGCGATGGAGACCGCTGTGATTCTCGCGAAGGTCTACGACAAGGGGACGCCAACGACCGTTGACGCATTGGCCCCCGGCCAGCGGCCACCCGCGTTGGCGCCCTGGCTCCGCAGTCAGGTAACGCACAAGACCGTGGCGATCGTCGGTCACGAGCCGGGACTCGGTTCGCTCGCGAGCTGGCTGACCGCGGGCTCGGAGCGATCGTTCCTCGAGCTGGGCAAGGGCGGCGCCTGCCTGTTGGAGTTCGGTGAGCGCATCGACGCAGGCGAAGCCATGCTCGTCTGGCTGCTCAGGCCCAGTCATCTGCGGTCGTTGGGCTGATGGCTCCGGTCGCCCAGAGTGCGGCGCAGATCGCGCGATCCTACCTCGACGACGCCGCGGCCGCAGCAGCGCGTCTGGGCGATCGGGCGGACGCCGAGGCGCTCCATGATTTCCGCGTCGCGATCCGGCGTCTTCGCGTCACCGTGGGAGCGTACACGGCGCTGCGCGACGGCGTCTCCAGGAAGACGCGCCGGCGGCTGCGGAAGCTCGCGCGCGCCACCAATGCCGCGCGCGACGCCGAAGTGCAGCTCGCCTGGTTCCGCAATCGGTCCGCGCGGTTCGCACCGGCGCAGCGGGGTGCCCTCGCTCCCGTCCGCGCGCGCATCCGCGCGTGGCGTCGCCGCGAGCAGATCCGCTCGCATACGAAACTGCTGCGGCGTTTCGAGAAATTGGACGGCAAGCTCAGGCAGCGTCTCACGACGCTCGAATCCTCCGGCCGCGACCAGCGCGCTCATTTTGGCGCGACCGCAGCGGCCGCGCTCATTCGGCACGCCGAGGACCTGAGTGCCCGTCTGGGCGCCGTGACATCGGTTTCGCAAGCCCCCCGCGCTGAGCTGCACGCGACCCGCATCGCCGCGAAAAAGCTGCGTTACCTCCTGGAGCCACTACAAGCAGGCGTGCCCTCAGCGCATGTGTTGCTCAAGCGGTTGAAACAGCTGCAGGATCTACTCGGCGCAATAAATGACGCGCACGTGCTCCGCGATGAGCTCGACCGCGCCGGTGTTTCGGCGGCAACCGACGTGCTGCGCGATGAGCTGGCATCTCTGTTTACGACGCTTCAGAGCGACTGGGGCAAGGCGGGACCGGATCTGCAGCGGGCCGTGGCTGCGGCGGCGCGCCAACTGCAACCGGCGACGATCGCGCGACCGGGGACGCGTCGAGCGGCCGCCCGCCGGCGGGAGCGGCGGCGCGAAGATGTAACGGTCTAGCCCTGACCCTCTTCGGAGCTCTTCCGACTGGCTGGCGTTTTCGAGCCGCGACGGACGCGTGACAGCGAAGAACGCCGGGGTTCCGGTTTGCCCTTCTGGCCATTGCGACGGAGCACCGGAACGAACAGCCGTCGGCCACCGGGGTCGTCGACGTGGGCGGAACCGCGGGCCAGACTGTGCAAGACTGCCTGAGACCGGATGGTCGCTTCGGCATCCGCGGGACCGAGGCGTCGATATGAGCCGTCCGGATTCTGAACCCGCGCCTTGACGTTGTCGCCCAGAATCGTCGGCAGAATGCGATCGACGATGCGCGCCTTGAGTTGAGCGTCCTCCACCGGGAACATGACTTCGATGCGCCGGAAGAAATTGCGCGGCATCCAGTCGGCGCTGGCGAGAAAGACTTCGGGATTGCCGGCGTTGGAGAAATAGAAGAGCCGGCTGTGCTCCAGGAACCGGTCGACGATACTGACGACCCGGATCTTCTCGGATACGCCGGACAGACCGGCGCGCAGACAGCAGATCCCGCGAATCACGAGGTCGATGACGACCCCCGCCTGCGATGCGCGATACAGCGCGTCGATCACCGATACTTCGACGAGCGCATTCATCTTCACGATGATCCGCGCCGGCTGACCCGCTTCCGCATGGCGGCGTTCGCGCTCGATCAGCTCGATCACCCGCTCGCGCAGCTCGACCGGCGCCACGAGCAGCTTGCGCCAGCGGCGCCGCTGTGAGTAGCCGGTCAGTAGGTTGAACATTTCGCTCACGTCTTCGCCGAAATCGGGATTCGCCGTGAACAGGCCGAGATCGGTGTAGGTGCGCGCCGTCGTCGGATTGTAGTTACCGGTCGAGAGGTGCACGTAGCGGCGCAGCCCGCTCTTTTCGCGGCGCACGACGAGCGCGGCCTTGCAGTGCGTCTTCAAACCCACGATGCCGTACACCACGTGCACGCCGGCCTGCTCGAGCTCGCGCGCCCAGACGATGTTGTTCTCTTCGTCGAAGCGGGCTTTGAGCTCGACCAGCGCGGTGACCTGCTTGCCGTTCTGCGCGGCGCGCGCGAGCGCGGAGATGATCGGGCTCGCACCGCTGGTGCGATACAGCGTCTGCTTGATGGCCAGCACCTGCGGATCGTCGGCCGCGCGGTCGATGAAGTCCACGACGGCGCCGAACGATTCGTACGGGTGATGAACGAGCACATCCTGATTGCGAATCACGTCGAAGGGATTCTCGCCACTGGCGAACGCCGGCGACTGCCGCGGGAGCAGCGACTCGTCCCGCAAGTTCCGGAATCCCTCACCGCGGTGCAGCGCCATCAACGCCGTCAGATCCACCGGTCCGTTGACCCGGTAGACGTCCGATTCGCGCAAATCGAGCGCGCCCATCAGCATCTGGGCGAACCGCGCGTCGCCCGACGACAGAATTTCCAGGCGCACCGCTTCGCCCAGGATGCGCTGGCGCAACGTCTCCTCGATCGTCTGAAGCAGGTCCTCCGCTTCATCTTCGTTGATGACCAGGTCGGTGTTGCGCGTGACGCGAAATACGGTGTGGGCCAGCACGCGGAAGCCGCCGAACAAATCGCCGAGATGTGCGGCGATGATCTCCTCGAGCAGGACGTAGCGCAGTCGCTCGAGTGGCCCCGATCCGGGCAGCGCGACGACGCGATCGAGCAGCGCCGGGACCTGGACGACGCCGTAGAGCTGCTGCCCCGAATCCGCGTTCTCGACCAGCAGGACGATGTTCAGGCTCTTGTTGTGGACGTGCGGGAACGGATGGCCGGGATCGATCGCCAGCGGTGTGAGGACCGGATAGATCTCCCGTGCGAACAACCGGTCGAGGTATTCGCGCTCCGCCGGCTCGAGCGAATCGAGCGCGACGCGCTGAATGCCGGCCGCGGCCAGGCCAGGCATGATCTCCGCGTCGAGCAGCCGGTGCTGCTCGGCGACGAGCGCGTGCACGCGCGCCTCGATCCGCGCGAGCTGCTCCACGGGACCGAGACCGTCGGCGCCGTAGTCCTGCGGCTCGATGCCCGCGTATAGCTGCTGTTGCAGGCCCGCGACCCGCACCTCGAAAAATTCATCGAGATTCGAACTGAAGATCGCGGCGAATTTGAGACGCTCGAGCAGCGGGTTGGAGGGGTCGGCTGCCTCCTCCAACACGCGCGCGTTGAACTCGAGCCAGCTCAGCTCGCGATTGAGATAATGATCGGCGGGAAACGCCGGTTGATATGGGGTCGACACGATCAGCCTGCCGCGGCGAGTCTAAGGCGTTGGGCCCCGCCCCGCCGCTCTGCGCCATGCACCCAGACGAACCGAGGCTCCAGCTTGAACGCCCGCTGAAACAGTCCCGACTTGCGCTCAGCGTCCCAGATCTCCACACGCGGGTCGGTGCGGGCCTGCAATGTGAATTCGACGTAGCCGCGGTGTGTGGCGCACCCGACGCCGGTGATCCGTTGCGTGTGCGTGCGATCGAGACCGTCGGCGACGCGCAGGATGCCCGCCAGCGCCCGGACGATGCGGCGGTCCACCCGCTCGAGACGCGCGAAGGCCGTGTGTCGTTTCTTCGGCAATGCCTTGCGATGATACCGGGCGACGCACGCCACGATCTCCAACTCGCGCTGCGTAAACCCCTGGAGATCGCCGTTCAGGATGAGATGATAGGCGTGCTTATGATGTTTCGCGTGATTGATCACATAGCCGATGTCGTGCAGCAACGCCGCTGCTTCGAGCAGCTCGCGCGCATCGGCGGGCAGGTCGAAATGTCCCGCGAGGCCGTCGAAGAGCTGCGTGGCCAGCCGGGCCACATGCTCGCAGTGGCGCTCGCTGGAGCGGCACTGCCGGGCGAACGCGCGGGCCGAATCGAGCCGGGTCGGCCGGCGCGACGATTCGGCGGTATCCGCCCGAACGTGGTCGGCGATCATCCCGAGCAGCAGGCCATCGCGTAATCCGCCGCTGTTGACGAGGATTTGCTGCGTGCCGAGGCGCTTGGCGAGCCGCGACACCGCGGCGGCGCCGGCCACGATGATGTCGGCGCGTTTGGGGTTCAAGCCCGTCGTCTCGCGGCGCTCGGCGAGCGGCGTCGCCCGCAGGCGATGCAGCAGATGCACGACCTCGGCGCGCGACATCGCATATCCCTGCACGCTCCGCGTCGTACCCTCGCGATCGAACTGCGCCATCGCCGCCAGATTGGTGAACGTCCCGCCGCTGCCGATCATGATTTCCGGATGGAAGGGCGGTTTGCGCAGCTGCCGGTCGAGCACGCGGTCGATCGCGCGCCGCAGCCGGCGCCAGCGTTTCGGTGAGAGCTGCTCGTCCCCCCCATACCGCTCCGTGAGCCGTACGGCGCCGAGCGGCAGCGTGAGGACTTCGTCCACGACGGAGCCGGCGGTCAGCGTCACCTCCATGCTGCCGCCGCCAATGTCCACGACGGCGACCGACCGTCCGGCGAGATCGAAGTGATGCAACGCGCTGCGCAGCGTGAGCTGCGCCTCTTCTTCACCGGTGATGACTTCCACGCGGAGACCGCAGCGCCGCCGCACTTCCTGGCAGAAGGCGCGGCCGTTCGCCGCTTCCCGCACCGCGCTGGTCGCGACGGCTCGCAACTCGCGGACCTCGAACCCTTCCGCGATGGCCTTCATTTTCGCGAGCGCGGCGATCGACCGTTCCATCGGCTCGCTCAACAGCCGGCCGCGGGCAAAAAGCCCGTGGCCCAGGCGTGTCATCTCGCGCTCTTCGTCCAGCGCGCGATATCGGCCATCCGGGTCGACCTCCGCTACGATCAGCCGAATGGAATTCGTCCCGATGTCGATGGCGCCCAGGCGTACCGGCGTGGCAGACGCGGAAGATCCGGAAGTGCGCGAAGTCCGGGAAGCGGAAGGCATAGGGCGGGAGAAAGTTACCGCCAGTTCTCGAACCGCGTCGGAGCGACGTTTGTCACGAACCCGTTACATTCATGTAACCCAATGCTTTCCCGCAGCACCCAGCAATTGCGGCTGACCTCCGTCCGGGTAGCTTCTGCCACCACCCGCAAGCCCTTGGCGGCGTTGGCCACGTTGGAACGCAAAGGAGACGGAAGTGACTCCGCGCCCGGTCGCCGATTTGCTCGTCACACTCGCCGAACCCACGCGTCTGCGCATTCTGAATAGTCTCTCCACCGCCCCGCTCTTCGTTTCGGACCTGGCGTCGATGTTCTCGTTGCCCGAGACGACGATCGCCGAACACCTGGATGCGCTCGAGCAGCTCGGGATCGTCCGCACGCACGAGGTGGTCCCGTACGTGCTGTACGCCTTGTCGCCATTGCGCGGGTCCGGCGAGCGTCTGGTGCGCGCGGTACTCGACGCGATGCGAAGTGATCCGGGAGCGACGGCGGACCGATCCGCGGCACTCACGCGCTCGCGGTCGCGTCTCGAGACTCGTGTCCGGCCCTCCGTCGTGAATGCCTCCTGAGGCAACCGAGCCTCACCGTATTCTTGTGGTGGACGACGAGCCCGACATTACGGCGCTCGTCGCCTACCACCTCGCGAAAGAGGGTTATCGCGTCACGACGGCGGGCACCGGGGCCGACGCGCTCCGCTCCGCACGCGAGGAACGACCCGATCTCGTCGTATTGGATCTCATGTTGCCGGGTCATTCCGGCTTCGAAGTACTGGCCGAGCTGCGCCGTCGCGACGAGACGCGCGATGTCGGCGTCCTGCTGCTCACCGCGCGCAAAGACGAGCCCGACCGCATCAAAGGCCTGAGCCTCGGCGCCGACGACTATCTCGCCAAGCCGTTTTCGCCCAAGGAGCTGGTGCTCCGGGTCGGTGCGATTCTGCGCCGTCTCGCGGCCCCGCCCGTGTCGGCCGGCGGCCGGCTGGTCGGTGGACCGATCGTGCTCGATCGTACGGCGCATCGTGTGACCGTCGCAGGCGAGGAGACGGAGCTCACCGCAACCGAGTTCAAACTGCTCGAGCGGCTGATCGAGCGCCGCGATCGCGTGCAGTCCCGGTCACAACTGCTCGAATCCGTCTGGCAGGCACAACCCGACATCCAGACTCGCACCGTAGACATGCACGTGCAGCGCTTGCGCGCCAAGCTCGGCGCGGCGGGCGACTGGATCGAAACCGTCCGAGCCGTCGGGTACCGGTTTCGTGAGCCGGCGCCTGCTCCGGCTGCACGACGGCGCCGCACGTGAGACTCGCCACGCGGCTGTTCGCGAGCATGGCCCTGCTCGTGGCCGCCGCGGTCGTTGGCTCGATCATCGCGACGGACATCCTGCTGCGCCGCCATCTCGAAGCCGAGATCGCGGACGAGCTGCAGCGCGAAGCCCGGCTGCTCGCCGTGTTCACCCCTGCCGACTCGAGTAAGTGGCCGGAGTTCGCCGCACTCGCCGGCGGCCGGCTGGGCCGCCGGGTGACGCTCATCGATCCCGAAGGCCACGTCCGCGGCGATACGGAATTCGATCGCGCCTCGCTGTCCCATCTGCAGAACCATCGCGACCGTCCCGAGGTCCGTGCGGCGCTCGATTCCGCCTCAGGCGTGGGGATGAACCAGCGGCTGAGCGCATCGACCAACGAACGGCAGATGTACGTCGCCGTCCGGGGTGGCCCGCCCGGGCTCGCCGTCGTGCGCGTCTCGACGACGCTGGCGAGCGTCGACGCGCAGGTGCACGCCTGGCAGCGAGCCGTCGCGGCCGCCGGCCTCGTGATGCTGCTCGCGGCTGCGGTCGTCGCGTGGATGCTCGCGGGTTTCCTGGCGCGGCCGCTGCTCAACATCACAGCCGCGGCGCGGGATATCGCCACGGGCCGGGCGGCGGAGTTCCCCGACGTGAGCGTGCCGGAGCTCGCGAATCATGTGGACGCCCTGCGCGCCATGCATCATGAGCTCGAGCGCCGCTTCGACGATTTGCGGCGCGAGCGCGAGGAATCGCGGACGCTCCTCGAATCCCTGTCGGACGGCGTCCTCGCCGCCGACCGCCGCGGCATCGTCGTCTCGATCAACGCGGCCGCCCGCCGGCTGCTGGGCTACGGACCCACCGAGCCATTGCCTCCCCTCGCCGAGCTGTTTCACGATCGCCAGCACCGCGCGTTGATGCGCGAGATCATGGCCGGTGGAGTCGTGGATCGCCGCGAGCTCGACTTCGGCGACCGCTCGGTCGTCGTGTCGGCGCGGCCGTTCGAGGACGGCGGCACACTGCTCGTTCTCAACGACGTGACGGACGTGCGCCGGCTCGAGACGATACGCCGCGACTTCGTCGCCAACGTCTCGCACGAGCTGAAGACCCCCCTCACCGCCATCGCCGGCTATGCCGAGACGCTCGCCGCCGAGACTCCCGCCTCATCGGAGACGCAGCGGTTTGCGCAGGTGATTCTCGAGAATGCGCAACGCATGCAGCGGCTGGTGGATGATTTGCTCGACTTGTCACGAATCGAATCGGGTGGCTGGCAGCCGGAGCCCGAGAACGTCGACGTCGAGGCGGCGGCGCGGGAAGCGTGGAATCCATTTGAGGCCCGCGCCTCCGAACGCGGCGTCCGCTTCGAAACTGCGGTCACGAATTCCGCCGCGACCGCGCTCGTAGATCCCGACGCGTTGCGGCAGATCTTCACGAATCTCTTCGATAACGCGCTGCGACACACCCAGCCAAAGGGCAGCATTCGCGTCGTTGCCGAGCGCGCCGGGAAAGATGGTCGCTGTGTCCTCATCCGTGTCGTCGACACCGGCAGCGGCATCCCTGCCGATCATCTGCCGCGCATTTTCGAGCGGTTCTATCGCGTTGACCCGGGCCGGTCGCGGCAGGAGGGCGGGACGGGGCTAGGCCTCGCCATCGTGAAGCATCTCGTGGAGGCGCACGGCGGCCGCGTGGAGGCCGAAAGTGAGCTGGGACGCGGAACTACCATCCTTCTCTACTTCCCCGTCGTTACACAGTCGTAACGCAGACGTCACAGACCATTGACTTCGACCGGCAATCGTGTGACTCGTGCGAATTGCATTGGTATCCGACACTTACACGCCGCAGGTCAACGGCGTCACGACAGTGGTCGCGCGGATCGTGCAGACGATTCGCGCGTTTGGCCATGAAGTCGTCGTCGTTGCCCCGCGCTATCCCGGAAACGGCGCTGCAGCCGTATCCGAGAGCTGCGCGTGCCATCGGCTCCGTTCCCGCCGTATCCCGCCATTCGCTTGTCCCTGCCGCAGTTCCGGTCGGTGGCGCGGTTTCTCGACGCGTTCAAGCCGGATGTCGTTCACGTGGCCACCGAGGGTCCCCTTGGCCTGACCGGACGGCGCTACGCGATACGTAGGCACGTGCCGCTGGTGACCTCGTACCACACGAATTTTCCCCAGTACGCCCGGCATTACGGGGCGAGGGTCATTGAACCGCTGGTGTGGAAGTGGTTGCGCTGGTTCCACCGCCCGGCGGCGCTGACGCAGACGCCAGGCGAGGCAGTACGCGATGAGCTCGAGCGCCGCGGAATCGGGAAGCCCGTCGTCTGGGGACGCGGGGTCGACACCACGCATTTCCACCCCGACCGTCGCAGCGCGGGTTGGCGGCGGTGGTTGGCGGGCGGCGACAATACGGCAGTCGTGCTACACGTCGGCCGGCTCGCGGCCGAGAAGAACATCGACGTGCTCGCCACAGCCTGGACCGCGGCACACGAGCGAGTGGGCGAGCACGCGACCTTCGTGCTTGCCGGCGAAGGACCCGAGACGCGTCGCCTCCTCACTCGCCTGCCGTGGGTTCGCCAGCTCGGCTTTCTCGATCGCGCGACGCTCGCTGATGTGTACGCGAGCGCCGACATCTGCGTGCTGCCCTCACAGACCGAGACCTGCGGGCTCGTCGCCCTCGAGGCGATGGCGTCCGGCCTCGCGGTCGTGGCGGCCGACGCCGGTGGTTTTCGCGAGAGCATCACGCACGGACGGAACGGCCTGCTCGTCGCCCCTGATGACGCCACCGGCTTTGCGGCGGAAATCCTCTCACTCGTCATCGCGCCCCAACGACGCGCCGAGCTGGGCGCTGCGGCGCGGGCGGCGGCGCTCGCGCGCGACGTGGCGCCCGAAAATCTCGCGCTGTTGCAGCAGTACGCCGCTGCAGCCGGACTCTCGATCACCGGAGGAGCCGCCTCATGCGCCGCGTAATCCTCGTCTTCGCCGATGGCCTGCGGCCCGACGCCATTACGCCGATCGACATGCCGTCACTCGACGCGCTCAGCCGCACGTATACGACTGCGTTGCGCGCCACGACGGTGCGACCCAGCCGCACCGTGGCCGCGCTCGCCTCGCTCGCGACCGGCGTCGCGCCGGAGACACATGGCCTGATCGAACCCGTCCTCGGATTCCTGTCACGGTTGCCGACGCTGCGGCCACTCGCCCGCGAGCTGACTCGCGGCGGCGTCTCCAGTCAGGTCGTCGCAAGCGAGCTGCTGCCGGCGGAACGCGCTGTCCTCTGGGCCCTGACGAAGGCCGCCGGGCTCGGCAAGTATCGCTCTGCGGGATTGCGCGCGCGTGACGTCGCCCGGGCAGCGCAGACCGTCGTGCTTTCACAATCCGACGGCCTCGTCTTCGTGTATTTGAACGACTGCGATCAGGCCGGGCACGCACACGGTTGGATGTCGCCACAGTACCGTGCCGCCGCGGTCGAGATCGACGCCGCGATCGGTGTGTTGGCTGATCTCACGGAGCACTCATTGTTGATCGTGATGGCGGACCACGGTGGCGGCGGCGTGAGCACGCACGATCACGCCGAGGCGCACGCGATCAACGATCATATTCCGCTGATCGTCGCGGGACCGGAGGTCACGGGGCGCCACCAGCTCACACGCGCGGTGTCGCTGCTCGACGTGCCACCGACGCTGCTGTGGTGGTTCGGCCTCGATGTGCCTGTGAGCTACGAGGGCCGAGTGCTGACGCAGGCGTTCACTCGCACGCCGCAGCCGGCCGGGGCCGTCGCTTGATGCGCTGGATCACGCATCTCGGGGGCGCGCGCGTGACCATCGCCGCGGGGCTGCTGCTCGTCGCGCTAGGCGAGCAGCTGCTTGGGTTGGCGGCGTTGTTCGCGCTGACGACCTCGCACCTCGCGGTTCAGGTGCTGAAGCGCACGGTCGCGCGCGCACGGCCGTGTGACTCCCTGGGACGGCCACTCGCGGAAATCGATCTGCCCGATCCGTTCTCGTTCCCGTCCGGGCATGCGGCCGCGGCGACCGCGATGGGCGGGACGATCGCGATCGCGCATCCGTCACTCGCACCGCTGCTCATGCCGCTCGCTGCGCTGATTGCGGCCTCGCGCATCACGCTCCAGGTGCATCACGTCGTGGACGTCGTCGTTGGAGCGCTGCTCGGGCTCGCGGGCGCTGTTGGCGCGGCCGCGCTCATTCTGCACTAAGCCAGCGACAAAACCTACCCGGCGGCGGATTGCACGGCCGATCGTCCGGGTGCCAGGTAGCGGAGGCTCGTTGTTACAGACTCGTGACACTGGCAACTGAGTTTGGTGATGCGAGCAAGCGAGTCTTCGTTACCTGCGTCATCAACCTTCGTAAGGAGAAACGAACCGTGCACGTACGACAACTGTTGACCCTCGCTGCGGCAGTTGCCGCCAGCGCGACGTCGGTCTCCACTCTCCAGGCTCAGGCTCCGGCCTCGCCTCCGGCGCCCCAGGTGACCGTGAGCGGGGTCGTGTATGGCCAGTTCCAGTACGATGTCAAAGACAGCATCGGCGCTGCCGGAGTGAACCTCGGCAAACAGAATCAGTTTTCGATCAAGCGCGCCTACATCAACGTGATCGGCAGGTTCCCGGGCGGCCTCCAGACGCGCATCACGGCCGATATCGCGCCCGCCGCCGTCGGCAACCAAGTCTATCGCCTCAAGTACGCGTATGCCGCGTGGACGCCCGAAGGCAGCTCACTCACGTACAAGTTCGGCTTGCTGCATACGCCCTGGCTCGATTGGGAAGAGAACCTGTGGGACTACCGTATGCAGGGCACGATGGCGACCGAGCGGGGCGGCTATACGACCTCCGCGGATGTCGGCGCTGGGATCGACGGCAAATGGAACAACGACCAGGTCAACGGCCAGCTCACGCTCGTGAACGGCGAAGGGTACTCGGGCGGCACCGGTGACAAACGCAAAGACCTGCAGCTCCGCCTGTCGGTCCGGGTCATGAACACCGACGACGCGAGCCGTGTGGGCGGCCTCCGCCTCTCCGGGTACGCCGGC
>DATGVZ010000024.1:0-2274 GCA_035299765.1 Gemmatimonadales bacterium | reverse complement strand
TGAGGAATTCCTTAATTCGCTCAGTCTCGATTTGGTTGACAAATTCCGTTTCGCCCACGAAGGCACAGGCTTTAATACCAGATGAAAGGTTGTGATGACTCTCTGGAAAGATAACCTTGCTTCGAAGAATCTCCCTCCCTGCCAAGATAGCTGAGACACTTCACCCACCGGAAATTAGTGTTCAGGGCGGGGAGGTGTCAGGATCTTGATGAACCCGATGCGCAGTGTGTTGCGAGACCATTCGTCCGTGGGAGAGCCGGAGCGGAGGGGCGACGAGCGAAGCGAGGCGGCCCGGAGCGGAGGGTCTCTCACGGACGACCGCGAGCCCGTGATGGTCGCTCCCGATCCGGAGGTGCCAGCCCGCCACGCCCGACGGCGATTCACGACCGCCTACAAGCTCGAGATCTTGCGCAAGGCCGATGCGTGTGCACGCCATGGCGAACTCGGCGCGTTGTTGCGCCGTGAGGGCCTCTACTCGTCGCACATCGTGACCTGGCGCCGGCAGCGCGAGCACGGGTTGATGCCGAAGACACGCGGACGGAAGAAGACCGCCATCGATCCGCGCGTGAAAAAGTTGGAGCAAGAGAATCGCCGATTGACGTCGAGGCTGCAGCGGGCGGAAGCGGTCATTGCCTTCCAAAAAAAAGTTGCCGAGCTCCTGGGGATCCCGCTGAAACCGTTCGAGACCGACGACATCGACTGATGCAGGCCATCGAGGCGGCGAGCGACACGATGGGGACCGCGGCCGCGTGCGACGCCTTGGGTGTCGCGCGCGCGTCCGTGTATCGGCAGCGGCAGCCGGCGAGACCGCTGGCCGCGCGGCCGACGCCGCCACGCGCGCTGGATCCAGTCGAGCGTCAGGCCGTGCTCGAGACGCTCCACAGTGAGCGCTTCCTCGATCAGGCTCCCGCGCAAGTTCACGCGACGCTGCTCGACGAGGGGGCCTATCTCTGCTCGCCACGGACGATGTATCGCCTCCTCGACGCCGCACACGAAATCAAAGAGCGCCGCGATCACGTCCGGCGCCCGCACTACGCGGCGCCCGAGCTGCTGGCAATGCGCCCCAATGAAGTGTGGAGCTGGGACATCACGAAGCTCCTCGGCCCGGCGAAGTGGACGTACTTTTATCTCTACGTGATCCTCGACATCTTCAGCCGCTATGTCGTCGGCTGGATGATCGCGCCACACGAGAGCGCGGCGCTCGCCGAGCGGCTCATCGCGGAGACGTGCGCGAAGCAGGGGATCGCGCCGGGCCAGCTGACGCTGCATGCGGACCGGGGTGGCGCGATGCGCAGTAAGCCGGTCGCGCTGCTGCTGGCGGATCTGGGGGTCGTCAAGACGCATAGCCGGCCGTACGTCTCCAACGACAACCCGTTTTCAGAAGCCCAGTTCAGAACGCTGAAGTACTGTCCGCAATTTCCCGACCGCTTCGGCTCGATCGAAGACGGCCGCGCGTTCGGCCAGGAATTTTTTCGCTGGTACAACCAGGACCATCGGCACAGCGGGCTCGGCTTTCTGACGCCCGCCGTGGTCCACTTCGGCCACGCCGAGACCGTGCGCGCACATCGCGACCGCGTGCTCGCCGCAGCCTATGCCCGGCATCCCGAGCGCTTCGTCAACGGTCGGCCGCACCCCGCCGATCTGCCGAATGCCGTCTGGATCAACCCGCCCGTCAAAAACCCGACGCGCCAGGATGCCTCAGGAGCCACGATCGTCAGACTCGACGACCCGCAGCATGGCCGGATCATCGAGGCCACGCCTCGATCGACCCGCCTCAAGATCGACGGCGGCGCTCCTTTAATTAACTCGACCTTGGTGTCTCAATGTCATTGACAGCGCCCGGACTAGGAGCCGACATGAGCGGGTTCGTTCGGAAACTGGGGTGGTGGCTGCAGCGGCGTCGGAAGGAAGCCGAGCTCCGCGAGGAACTCGAATTTCATTTGGATCAAGACGCCGACGAGCGCAGAAGCGATGGAGGCCTAACAGATCAGCAAGCCCGCGCGGCTGCTCGGTGTCAGCTCGGGTCGGTGAGCCTCGTGGCGGAGGACACGCGAGCGATGTGGGGCTGGCCGGTCTTGGAGCAATTCGCACAGGACGCCGCGTATGCGCTGCGGTCGCTGCGCCGATCACCCGGGTTCACGGCCGCGGCCGTCGTGACGCTCGCCCTGGGTATTGGCGTCAACACCGCCGTCTTCTCAATCGTGAACGGTGTCTTGCTGAATCCGCTCCCGTATCCAGACCCTGATCAGCTAGTCGCTCTCTACTCTCGGACTG
>DATGVZ010000023.1:0-35640 GCA_035299765.1 Gemmatimonadales bacterium | reverse complement strand
CGTGGGGGGCGTGGGGGGCGGGGGCGGGGGCGGGTCCGTATTCTTGACCATACTGCTGAGCGTCCTGGCGGCAGAAGCCATCGTCGTGCTCACCCCGTTGACAGCCGCGCCGCGGCACGTTGAGGTTTCGTGATGCTTCCGACCTGGGTCGGCGTCGTATCGGCGGTGAGTCTGCTCGTCATCGCCGTCGCCGCTCTGGTCGGAGCGATCGCAATCAGCGCGGCGGCGTTGGGTGTGCGGGCGGCGGTCAAGGCGCTGCGGGGGTTTGCCGGACCTGCGATCACAGATGCTCGCCAGCTCATCGCCTCCATTAAGATTGAAGCGGATGCCATCGTCGGAGCATCGCGGGACGTCCGGCACCGCATCCTCAAAGCGGCGGACGCCGCCGAGGAGCGTCTGACGTCGCTCGACGCATTGGCGGAAGTCATGCAGGAAGAGCTCGAGGAGACCGCGCTCGACGCGGCGGCCACGATGCGCGACGTGCGTCGCGGTCTCTCGGTCTGGCGTTGGAGCCGCAAATTGCTCAAGAGTAAGAAACGACGGTGAAGAAACCCGCCGTCGCGCTGGGGCTCGCTCTGGTGGGGCTCGTGCTATTCCCCGGGGTCGCGCACGCCTGGACGCCTGGCACGCACATCTTTCTGGGCGAGTCGGTGCTTGCCAACCTGCACCAGCTCCCGACACTCGTCACTGACCTGCTGCGTGCGTTCCCCTACGATTTTTTGTACGGCAATATCGCCGCCGACACCTCCATGGCGAAGAAGTACGCGCCGGTGGGCCGTCACTGTCATGCGTGGCACGTCGGGCAAGAGATCCTGGATCTCGCGCCGAGCGATCCGCTCCGCGCCTTTGGGCTGGGCTATCTCTCCCACCTCGCCGCCGACACCATCGCCCACAACTTCTTCGTGCCGCGCCAACTCGTCTTGACGTCGAGCACCGTCGCGCTGGGGCACTCCTATTGGGAGAGCCGGTTCGAAACGCATCTCGGCGACGCGTACGCGCGCGAGGCGCGTGACGTCATCATGAAGGATCATGGGGCGAGCGACGCACACCTCGATGCGATTCTCTCACCCACCTTGTTCAGCGTGCGGACCAACCGGCGGCTGTTTCGCGGCATGGTGCACCTCACCGAGAGTCAGAGCTGGCAGTGGGTGTTCCAGGTGATCGCCGGGACGAGCCGCTGGGATCTCGCCGACTCCGACATCGAGCGCCACATGGCGGTCGCATTCGAATACGTGATGGAGACGTTAGGAGCGGATGCGAATGACGCCGCGGCGCGACGGCTCGATCCCGCGGGGGAGAAGGCGTTGGGGATCGCGAAACGGATGCGCCGCCAGGCGCTGCGCGAGGGTGGGCGGCACGAGCCCGCTCGCGTCGAGGAGACCGCCCAGCAGCATTTCGGACTGCCGACGCCGTCGCTCGCGTACTGGAAGCAGTCGCGCGCGCAGCGTCCGTGGAAGGACAGCTAGGAGGCGGAGGTCAGCTTTTCTTCCAGCACCCGCTGCGCCAGCTTCGGGTCCGCTTTTCCCTTCGACGCGCGCATCACCTGCCCCAGCAGAAACGCCATCAACTTCGTTTCGCCTTTCTTGTAACGTGCCACCTCGGTCGCATGGGCCCCGAGCACGTCCGTCACCCAGCCAGCCACGACGTTGGTGTCTCCTACCTGAATGAGACCGAGCGCCTCGGCGACGGTGCGCGGATCCCCGCCCTTCGCCGCGACCTCCGCGAACACGCGTTTCGCGGCTTGATGGCTGAGCGTGCCGCCCTTCACGAGCGCGATGATCTGAGCGAGCCCCGCAGCGGGCACGCGTAGCTGGTCCTGATGATCCTTGGCGTCGGCGAGGGCTTCCGTCATGATCCAATTGGCGGCGGCCTGATGCTCCGCGCCCGCGCGTACGACGTTTTCGTAATACTCCGCCACGCCGCGGCTCGCGGTCAGCACGGCCGCGTGCTCGCGGCTCAGCACGTACTGCGCGGCGAAGCGATCGCGCTTGGCGGAGGGCAGCTCGGGCAGCTCGCTCTGCTCCTCGGCGACGAATTCAGGCGTCAACACCAGCGGCGGCAGATCGGGCTCGGGGAAGTAGCGATAGTCGTGGCTTTCTTCCTTGGAGCGCTGCGGTCGGACCGTATTCTCGCGCGAGTCATACAGCATCGTCTGCTGCGTGACGCTCCCACCGGATTCGACCAGCGCGATTTGCCGGTCGCGTTCCACGCTCAACGCCTTTTCGACGAACGCGAAGGAGTTGATGTTCTTCACTTCAGTCCGCGTGCTGAGGGTCATGACGCCCTCGCGCCGCACCGACACGTTGGCGTCGACGCGCAGACTGCCCTTCTCCATGTCGCAGTCGGAGATCCCGATGTACTCGAGCAGCTGTTTGAGCGTCTGCAGGTACGCCCGCGCTTCCGCCGGCGAGCGCAGATCCGGTCCGCCGACGATCTCGATGAGCGGCACCCCGGAGCGATTCAGATCGACGGCGGTGGCCTTCGGAAAGCGATCATGGATCGACTTGCCGGCGTCCTCCTCGACGTGCAACCGGACGACGGTCGCGTTCACGATCCCACGGTCGGGAGAAACGAACGACAGCGTCCCGTTCGTCGCGAGCGGCTGATCGTGTTGCGAGATCTGATAGCCCTTCGGCAGGTCGGGGTAGAAGTAATTCTTGCGGGCGAAGATGCTCTTGGGGTGCACGGTGCAACCGAGCGCCAACGCGCCGCGGACCGCGAGCCGGATCGCGGCGCCGTTCGGCACCGGCAGCGCGCCGGGAAGCCCTAAACAAACCGGACAAACTTGTGTATTGGGCGGCGCACCGAACGCGGTCGAGCAGCCGCAAAACATCTTCGACTTCGTGCGCAACTGTACGTGCGTCTCGAGCCCGATGACGGTCTCCCAGCCTGCAGCCATCAGGCCTCTTCGGTCGCGGGCACGACTCGCTCCAATGCGTACGCGGCTTCCAACATTTCGTCCTCGAGAAACGCCTGCCCGATCAGCTGGCCGCCGATGGGCAGTCCTTTCACCCGGCCGATGGGCAGCGAGATCGCCGGTATGCCGGCGAGATTCGCGGTCACCGTGAAGATGTCCGACATATACATGGCGATCGGATCGGACAGCTTCTCGCCCGCCTTGAAGGCGGGAGACGGCGTCGTCGGCGTGAACAGGATGTCGACGCCGCGATCGAAGACGTTGCGGAAATCCTGAGCGATCAACGCCCGCATCTGCTGCGCGCGCCGGTAGTACGCATCGTAAAAGCCGGCGGACAGCACGTAGGTCCCGACGAGGATGCGCCGGCGAACCTCGGCCCCGAATCCCTGACCGCGTGTGGCGCGATACAACCCGCGGAGATCGGCATGCCCGTCGAAGCGTGGGCCGTACCGCACACCGTCGTAGCGCGCGAGGTTCGAGGACGCTTCCGCCGGCGCGATGACGTAATACGTAGGAACGGCGTAGGCTGTATGCGGAAGCGACACCTCGCGAACTGCCGCCCCCAGGTCGCGCAGCAGTCGCACCGCGCGGTCACAGGCTCTCCGGACCGCCGGATCCAGCTCGGCGGGGAAATACTCGCGTGGCAAGCCGATCACGAATCCCTGGAGCGATTCCGGTACCGTCGGCAGCCGCAGCGGATCGCGGTCCTCGCAGGTCGCGTCTCTGAGATCGCGGCCGCTGATGACGGAAAGCACCCGCGCGGCGTCGTGCACGCTCCGCCCGAGGACGCCGATCTGATCGAGTGAAGACCCGAAGGCGACGAGGCCGTAACGGCTGACGCGGCCATAGGTTGGCTTTATGCCCACCACGCCGCAAAACGACGCCGGCTGGCGTACCGATCCGCCAGTCTCTGAGCCGAGGGCGGCGGGCAGGGCGCCGGCGCCGACGAGCGCGGCTGAGCCGCCGGAGGAGCCACCGGGGACGCGCGTCTTGTCGAGTGGATGCACGACCCGTCCGTACGCCGAGTGCTCGGTCGACGAACCCATCGCGAATTCGTCGCAATTCGTTTTTCCGGCGATCAGGGCACCGGCAGCCTTGAGTTTGGTGACCGCGGTAGCTTCATACGGCGAGCGGTAGCCCTCGAGAATCCGCGAGCCACAGGTGGTCGTGAATTCGAGCGTGCAGATGTTGTCCTTGACGGCGACAGGCATGCCGTAGAGCACGCCGGTCGGGCGCGCGGCGGCGGCCTGCGCCGTCAACGCGCTGCGCAGCTCCTTTGATGGAGTGAGGAGTGCGTTCAGTCGCTTCGATTTGACCAGGCGGTCAGCGACCGCTTTGGCGTCGCTCACTCGAACTGGCCGAGCTTCGGCACGACGAAAAAGCCTTCCTTAAAGGCGGGAGCGAACTTCTCTGGGCCGAACGCGAGTGGCCAAGGCGCCACTTCATCGGGACGGAAGCGGATGGCGTCGGGACCGGGGACGAATGTCTTCACGGTCCCGTTCGTGGGAGCAGGCATCGCGCTCAGCTGCGCGACATAATCGAGAATGCGCGACATCTGCTCGGCGACATCGGGCAGCGCGTCCTCTTCCACGTCCAGCTCCGCGAGCTGCGCAATGCGCAGCACATCGTCCCGCGAAACGCTCATGCGCTTTCTCCTCCCCCATCACGTTCGAGACCGGCATAGGCGACGAGCAGTTGTTTCACGCCGATGTCCGGATCGTCGAAGTCGACGCTCACCCGCAACTCGCGCCCTTCCCCCGACACGGCGCGCACGATGCCGCCGCCGAACTTGCGGTGGCGCACGCGCTCTCCCTTCACGTACCGCGGCGCGTCCTGCGACACCTCGTCGGGAAACTCGAGCTGCGGCAGTCGTCGCGCGGCGGCGCCACGTGGTCGCGACGGCTGCGGCGGCCGCATCGTCGGCGGGTGCCACGACGGCGTGGTGCTCCGTTCCTCGACGACCTGCGGCGGCAGCGCGTCGAGAAAGCGCGAGCGCTCCGCAAGCTCCAGCCGCCCGTTGCGGTAGCGCGTGCGCGCCCATGAGAGATACAACCTTTCGCGGGCGCGCGTGAGACCCACGTAACACAGTCGTCGCTCTTCTTCGATGCCGCTGGGATCGTCGGCGGCGCGACTCAGCGGAAACAATCCGTCCTCGAGACCGGCGAGTGCGACGATCGGCCACTCCAGACCCTTCGCCATGTGCGCCGTGAGCAGCGTGACGCCCGGCACATCGCGATCCTCGTCCGCGGGCGTGAGGAGCGCCGCCTGCGTGAGGTAGCGCTCCACGGGACTCCCGCCCGTGCCGCCTTCGAACGTTTCAGGATCCTGCACCTCCGCCCAGGCAGCGGCGCCCGCGGCCAGCTCCCGCACGTTCTCGATGCGCTCCATCCCCTCGGCGCCTTCTTCCGCCAGGTATTGCTCGTAGCCTGTCGTCGCGAGCACCGTCTCGAGCGCGGTCGCTGGATCAGCCTGCCCTACCGCCTCACGGAGCCGATCCACCAGATCCGCGACGCCGACCAGGGCTTGGCGGACGTTGGGGCGCAAATCGGTCATGCTGGCGGCGCCGCGCGCGGCGTCCAGCATGGGTCTCCGCCACGCCAGCGCCGTACGGCCGAGCACGGCCAGCGAGGCGTCTCCGATACCGCGCCGCGGTACGTTCACGACCCGGAGGAAGGCCTCATCGTCAGCGGGGTTGGCAATCAGCCGCAGATAGGCCAGGAGATCCTTGATCTCGCGGCGCTCATAGAAGCTCACCGCGCCGATCAGCCGATAGGGAATCCCGCGGAAGCGGAAGGCTTCTTCGAGTGGCCGTGACTGCGCGTTGGTGCGGTACAGGATGGCCATGTCGTCGTAGGGCACGTCGCCGTCCGCCGCGCGCCTCGCGAACTCAGATGCCAGCCATTCGGCTTCATCGCGCTCGTCAGCCGACGCCAGCAGGATGACCGGCGCACCGCCCTTCTTCTCCGTAAACAGAGTCTTCCCGAGGCGAGCGGTGTTCTCCGCGATCACGCCGTTGGCGGCATCCAGGATCACCTGCGTGGACCGATAGTTCTGTTCTAGGCGCACGAGCTTGGTGCCGGGAAAGTCGTTTTGAAAGGCGAGCATGTGCCGGACATCGGCCCCACGCCACCCGTAGATGGCCTGATCGTCGTCTCCGACGACGCAGAGGTTGCCGTGCCGCTTCGCCAGCTGTTTCACGAGCAGGTATTGCGCGGCATTGGTATCCTGGAATTCGTCGACCAATACGTGCTGAAACCGGTCTTGCCAGTACGCCAGGCGCTCCGGGTGCTCGCGGAACAGGGCCAGCGGATGGAGCAGGAGGTCGTCGAAGTCCATCGCGTTCGCCTGCTTGAGCGCGGGTCCTACCTCGGCGAAGATGTCCGCCGCGACCTTGACCAGCGGCGTATCGGCCCGGGCGCCGAGCTCCTCAGGCGTGAGCATGCGGTTCTTCGCGCTCGAGATGACCCCATGAACGGTCCGCGGCGGGTAGGCCTTCGGCGACAGCTGGCGCGCTTCCAGGAGCCGCTTGACGAGTGCTTCCGAGTCATCGGCATCGTAGATCGTGAAGTTCGGCCCGAAGCCCAGCAGCGGCGCCTCGCGCCTCAGCAGCCGTGCGGATAAAGAATGAAACGTGCCGATCCACAACCCGCGCGGATCGGCGCCGAGGAGCTGGGCGATGCGCGTGCGCATTTCGCCGGCAGCCTTGTTGGTGAAGGTGACCGCGAAGATCCGCTGCGCGGCGACGCCGTGCTGCGTGATCAGATGCGCGATCCGCGCCGTCAGCACGCGTGTCTTGCCCGATCCAGCGCCCGCGAGCACGAGCAACGGTCCAGCGGGATATTCGACCGCCTCGCGTTGGGCGGGATTGAGGGGGAGCGGCAACGTCATGAGACGGTGAGTGGGAACTCCAGCACGAAGACCGAGCCTGTGCCCTGCTCTCCCGGGTGGAACGATACGCGGCCGCGGTGCTGCTGCTCGACGATGCGGCGTGCCAGCGCCAAGCCGATCCCCCAGCCGCCGGTTTTGCTGGACACGCCCGGCTCGAACAGCTGCCGCTGCATGTCCGCGCCAACGCCAGGACCGTCGTCGCGCACGGTGAGACGGCCAACACCACCGGTGCCCTCCACTTCGACCTCGATACGGCCTCCCCGGCCACTCAACGCGTCGACGGCGTTTTTGACGATGACTTCGAGCGCCCATTCGATGAGCACCGGATCACCCGTGGCCATCGGTCCGGCGCCCGACGACGTCAGCGTCATCGTGACCTGATGCGCGAGCGTCGGCAGCCGGGGACCGAAGTAGGCGACGACTCGCTCGGCGACGCTCCCGAGTCCCACCGGCTCGCTGCGCGCCGGCCAGCCGATGCGCTCGAATCGTTTGGCCACGCGTTCGAGCCGATCGGCATCCGCTTGAAGATGAGTGATGAGCTCGCTCCCCGGCGTACCCGGATTCTCGCGCAGGTAATCAATCCAACCCGTGAGACTCATGAGCGGAGTGCCGAGCTGATGAGCCGACTCGCGCGCCATCGCCACCCATAACCGGTCGCGGGCGGCACTCACGCGCTCGCGCATCGCCCAGCCGGCGAGCAGCGCCAGGCAGAGGAACATCACGCCCTGCAACAGCGCCAAGCCGGTGAACGCGCGCGCGGCCGGCAACGCGCCGTAATGGATCGTGCCGACATGCGGTTGGATCAGCGGCTGGTGGATTCGATCGAGCTCCGCGACCCACGCGCGGCGCTCGGCCTCGCTCGCTTCGGCGCCGAACGGCGCGTTATCGAGCGCGGTGATGCGTCCCGCAGTGTCCGTGACCGCGATCGGAATGCCGAGCCGGCGCACCTCTTCGGCGAGCGCCAGCAGCGCGTCCGCGGCGGCGCCTTCGCGCGGATCATTCAACCCGGCGAAGACGTGGCCGAGCAGGCGACTCGTTTCTCGAGCGTCGTCGCGGAGATGGCGCGCGACGATCCATGCATAGCCCACCGAGAGCACACCGAACAGGAGCGCCGCGGCGATGAGCGCGGGTGGCCCGAGCCGCCGGGACGGACCTCTACGCAAGGCGGTCAGTGCCGACATAAGGCACTAACGCGGGCGGAATCGTCACGGACCCATCGGGTTGCTGATGCGTTTCCAACAGCGCCGCGATCGTGCGCGGGAGCGCCACACCGGACGCATTCAATGTGTGCACAAACTCCGGCTTCTCTCCGGGCCGCGGCCGGCAGCGGATATTCGCCCGGCGCGCCTGATAGTCCGTGAAGGTGCTCGAGCTCGAAACCTCGAGCCACTGCGCGACGCCCGGCGCCCACGCTTCGAGGTCGTACGTCTTCGCGCCCGCAAATCCCAGATCGTTGGCCGGTAACACCACCACGCGATACGGCAGCTCGAGCTTCTGCAGAATCGTCTCGGCATGACGGGTCAGCGTCTCGTGCTGCGCCGGTGAATCGGGGGCGCGGCAGAAGCGCACCAACTCGACCTTGTCGAACTGGTGCACGCGCAGCAAGCCGCGCGTGTCCTTGCCGGCGGCGCCCGCCTCGCGCCGGAAGCAGGGCGTGTAGGCGACGTAGCCCATCGGCAGCGTCGTGCCATCGAGGATCTCGTCGCGATGCAGATTCGTAACCGGCACTTCCGCTGTCGGGACCAGAAACAAATCGTCGGTCGCGGTGCGATAGGCATCGTCCTCGAACTTTGGCAGCTGTCCCGTTCCAATCATGACCTCGCGACGGACGAGCAGTGGCGGCTCGACCTCGACGTACCCATGTTCGCGGGTATGCAGCTCGAGCATGAAGTTGATCAGGCCGCGCGCCAGTCGCGCGCCCGCGCCCATCAACACCGGGAATCCCGATCCCGAAAGCTTGGCGCCACGCGGCAGATCGAGGATCCCGAGACGCTCGGCGATTTCCCAGTGCGGTTTCCCGCCTTTAGTGGCTGGTGTGCCCCAACTGCGCAGAATCGTCGGCTCGTCCGGCACTTCGGGCAACGGCGGATTGGGGACGAACAAAGCCTTCGCTTCGAGCGTGGTCTCGATTTGCCGCAGCTCCGATTCGAGCGCGGTGACCCGCTCGCCCAGCTTGCGGCGCGCGACCGCGGTCGCTTCCGGTAACCCGCCCTGTGCTTTCGCGACGAGGGCGTCCGCTCGCGCGGCGTCGTTGCGCTCGGCTTTGAGCTGATCGAGCTGCGCGGTAAGCGTGCGGCGCTTCATGTCCAGCGCTTCGATCTCGTCGAGCAGCCTGATGAGCGATGAATCGCCGCGGCGCGCGAGCGCCGCCCGCACCTGAGCGGGCGAGGCGCGCAACAGCTTCAGATCGATCATGGATTAACTACGCGGCAAGCCTGTCTGGAGCCCGCGAAAACCGCAATTCGTGTCGTCGAGGATTTCCATTCTGAGACGACGTCCGGTGGGAGCGGATGTGGTGTCGATGCTCAACACGTGCAGCTTGGCGTAATAGGCGCCGGGCAATCCGTTCGGGCAGGTGACGGGACGCGATTGCGCAAGCGCGACGGTATTGGAATCGACCACGACCGCGCTGTCCAGTTGATAGCCACCGGTCGGAGCGATGCGGATCGAATCGAATGGCGCGGCACTGATCTGTAGCCCGGAGAGACGTCCGAGTTTCAAGGGACCCGTCGGCAGCAAATGGCCTTTGCCGGTGCTGTCGATATCAAACGCAAAGTCGAACGGTATAAATCCGTCCGTCCGCACAACGATTGCCTGCGCCATGTAATAACCCGAGGGCGTCGTGACCGGTGTCTTACTGAGCGCGTATATGGAAACCGTGTCGACCTTGTTCGCAAAGCTGGCCGAGAGGCCCAGGGAATCACCGCAGGCGGCGGTGAGGGCGAGCGCGAACAGCAGCAGGTACCGCGTGACGTAACGCATAAGGTGCTGGAGAACTTACAGGGCGTCGTTCGAGTGGGTCAACCCATAGTCAATGCTTGACTTCGACTTCCCGGAAACCTAGGTTGCCGCGCGTATGCCGACCATCCGCGACGTAGTGGAAGCGCTCGGCCGCTCCAACGGCGTGGACGCGGTCGTGCTGGTGGGCCGTGACGGGCTGCCCATCGATTCTCGCGTCGCGAATGGCGTGGATGCCGAAAGTGTCGCCGCGCTGCTACCCTCCGCCATCAAGCATATGGCCCAGCTCGGCGACGCGGGTGGACGTGGGGACTTCACGACGGCCGTAATCGAGTTCGGGGGTGGCCTGGCGATCGTGACGGTCCTCAACGCCGAAGCCCTCCTCATCGTGCTGGTGCAGCCCGCGACGAACGTGGGCGCTCTCCTGTTCGATCTCCGCCGTCATCGCACGGCCATCGCCGGGCTGCTGTAAGCGGTTTCCGCAGTGACCACCGCACGGCACCTTCTCGTGGTGGACGACGAGCCTCATATCGGGCTTGTCCTGCGCCCGTACCTCGAGCAACTGGGCTACCGCGTGAGCTTCGCGCGCACGCTGGACGAAGCGCGCAGCGCGCTGCGCGCCACGCCTCCCGCTGATGCCCTGCTCCTCGATCTGCACCTGCCCGACGGCTCGGGTCTCGACTTCCTGCGCGATCTCCGTAAACACGGCGACACAGCACGCCTTCCGGTTCTGGTGCTCACCGCGGAAGGGGAGGACCGGATTCTGCGCGAAGCGCGGCGCCTCGGCGCGGCGCTCGTGACCAAGCCGTTCAGCCCGACCAAGCTGAGCCAGCGCATCGCCATGATGTTCGGCGACACCAAGGAAGGCGAGCCCGAGTGAGCACGTGGGCCGCAATTCTCGCCGGCGGCTCGGGGACGCGATTCTGGCCGCTCTCAACGCCGGAGCGACCGAAGCAGCTGCTGCCCCTCACCGGCGATCGACCGTTGCTCGCGCAAGCGGTCTCACGCCTGCGTGGGCTCGTGCCGCCCGAGCGCATCCTTATCCTGACTGGCCCGCTCCTCGTCGAGCAGGTCGCCGCGACGGTGCCGGAGGTCCCCGAGACGAACATTTTCGCGGAGCCGCGCGCCGCATCCACCGCGCCGGCGCTTGCGTGGGCGGCGCACTGGGTTGCAAAACATGATCCCGGCGGCGCGATGCTCTCGCTGCATGCCGACTGGGCCGTCGGCGACGATCGCGCGTTTCGCGCGGCGGCCACAGACGCCCTCGGAGTCGCCGCCGAGCAGGACGTGCTCGTCACCGTGGGCGTGAAGCCGACACGCAACGAACCCGGGTACGGCTATATCGTGCCCGGTAAACCCGCAGGCGACGCGCGCAAGGTCAAACGCTTCATCGAAAAGCCGAGTCCCGCGCGAGCGGCGCTGCTGCGCCGCCGGGGCGCGCTGTGGAACAGCGGGTTGTTTGCGTGGGGCGCCGCCCGCTTTCTCGGTGAAGCGGGTGCCTACGCCAAAGAGCTGGCCGCTGGATGGTCCGCCTTGAACGCAGGCGACGCTGCGCGATTCTTCGCGGCGGTGAAGCCCGTCGCCGTCGACGTGGCGGTGCTCGAGCGGACGACCCGGCTCGCGGTCGTCACGGGCACGTTTCCCTGGGACGATATCGGCTCGTGGGATGCGCTGCTGCGGGTTCGCAAGCGCGACGCGCGCGGCAATGTGACCGTCGGCAACGTCACGCTGGGCGATGACGTGCGCAATTCCGTCGTCTGGACAGAAAACGAGCACGTCGCCGTCGAGGGCGTCGAAGACATGGTTGTCGTGCGCGCCAATGGGCACACGCTGGTGATGCCCACTGGGCGGGCCGATAAGCTGAAAGCGCTGGTTCAGCGCCTGTGACCCACGCCCTGTACCTCCTCGATCCAGACGACGGTCCCGCCTGGGCTCCGTTTGCGGGCATCCGGCCGCTTTCGGAGCTGCGCGCCGGCGCGCATCTCGTGCGTGAGCGCTGGGAAACATTCGTCGGCACGGAAGCGACGGCGATCTTCGCACTCCCGCATCTCACCGGGTTTCCCGAGCCCGGCGTGCCGGGCGTCGAGCCGCGCCGCGCCGTCCGTGGACCCGCCGTCGTCGGATCATCCACGTTTGCGCCGCGCGGACTCGCGGGCCCATTGCCCGACGCCCCGACGCGGCTCACGCACGAAGGCATCACGGTCGGATGGGCCGTTCCAGCGGGCACGACATGGGAGGGGCCCGTCGCTCACGCGCAAGCCACGAACGTCGACGGTGTGCTGCTGCGCGGAGTGTACGATCTCATCACCGCACTCGAGCAGCTGCTGCGTGAAGACGCGATCAAACTCCTCGGCGATTCGGACGCGGTGCCCAAGGGCAGCACGGTGATTGGGGATCCCGCCTGGATCTCGCTCCGCGAAGGAGCCATCGAGCCGGGGGTCGTGTTCGACACCCGGAATGGTCCGGTGGTCCTGGAAAGCGGCGTGGAAGTGCGCAGCGGTACTCGTCTCGAGGGACCGCTGTGGGTGGGTGCGAATGCGCGGCTCCTCGGCGGCGCGATCCGCGGGTCCGCGATCGGTCCCTGGTCGGTGGTCCATGGCGAGATGTCCACCACCGTGATGCTGGGCTATGCCAACAAATCGCACGATGGCTTCGTGGGCCATTCTGTGGTCGGCCGCTGGGTGAACCTGGCGGCCGGGACGACGACCTCGAACCTGAAGAACACGTATGGACCGGTACGCCTGGAGGTCGCGGGGGCGATTCTGGAAACCGGACACCAGTTCTTGGGGAGTCTTATCGGCGACCACGCCAAGACGGCCATCGGAACCTTGCTCAGTACGGGAACCGTGATCGGCGCGGGCGCCAGCGTCTTCGACGGTGTGCGTGCACCCAAGTACGTCGCGCCCTTCGACTGGGGAGGCTCCGCATCAGAGCGGATGACGCAGCAGAAGTTTCTGGCGGTGGTCGAGCGCGTTTTGCCGCGGCGCCACGTCGAGGTGAGCGAGGCGATGCGCGCCTATTTGAACCGCGCGTATGAGTGGCTGACGCGATGAGCGACGCGCCACAACGCTACCGCCGGCTCGGCAAGTACGAGCTGCATCAACTGCTCGGTGAGGGTGCGATGGGCATCGTGTGGAAGGCCTATGACACGGTGCTGCGACGCTACGTCGCGCTGAAGTTGCTGAGCTCGAGCTTCCGGAAGACGCGCGAGATGCAGGAGCGTTTCCTCCGCGAAGCGCGCGCTGCCGGCGCGATTCAACACGCCAACATCGTCACGGTCTACGATCTCGGCGAAGCCGAAGGCCAGCTGTTCATCGCGATGGAGCTCATCGAGGGGCGTGATCTGTCCGACATGATCGCGCTGCGCGATCCGCTCGCGCTCGAGCGCAAGCTGGACATCACGATCGAAGTGCTCACCGGTCTGCAGTTCGCGCATCAGCGCGGCGTGATTCACCGCGACGTCAAACCGTCGAACATCCGCATCATGCCCGATGGACGCGTGAAAATCATGGACTTCGGCATCGCCCGTCTTCAGAAAGGCGACGCGACCGGCTCCGGCGCGATCGTCGGCACGCCCACCTACATGGCGCCCGAGCAGATTACGAATGGCGCGATCACGCCCGCGACGGACGTCTTCTCCGTCGGCTGCCTGTTGTACGAGCTGCTCACCTACCAGCGGCCGTTCGAGGCCGAGTCGGTGCACGGCGTGCTGTATCAGGTCCTGACGACGGAGCCTCGCCCATTGCGTACGGTCGCGCCGTCGATACCGGCGGCACTAGAACGGGTCGTCGCGAAGGCGATGAACAAGGTTCCGCATGAGCGCTACGAATCGGCGGGCCAGATGATGGGCACGCTGCAAGGGATTCGCTCGGCATTGTCGGGTGCCGACGACGAAACAACGCAACCGCTGGGCCGGTGGACGCCGCTGCCGCGGCCCGTCCTCAAGCTGATCACACACGCACCGATGAAGTGGCGCCTTGCCGTCCTCGGCGCACTCGCGGCGGTAGTCATTCTGCTGGTATACGCGCCCGGCTCATCGTCGTCCGATAATGGGACCCCGGCACGGCCCAGAGCGGTCGTCGCTGCCCCGGCAACCCCGCGACCGAAGGCGCCAGCAGCGGCTGACGGCGAACCCGTGTCGATGGCCGTGAGTGCGCGGCGCGACACAGCCCTCGCCGCTCGCGATCGTGCCATCGCCGCTGGTGCCGAGAAGAACAACGTCCCCGCGATGATTCTCGCGGAGACGATGTTTCAAGCGTCGGAGCAGGCCCTCCGGGCCGGCGATCAATCGCGCGCGTTACGGGGCTATGTGGAAGCCGCGGGGCAGTATGGAAATGCCCGCGCGCAGGCGCGAGTGATGGATCGGGAGGCGCAGCAGATGGTGGCGCGGGTTCAGCCGGTCGCGCGGGCGATTCCCACCGGACCGGCGGCCGCGAATGCGGGCATCTTCCTCGCGCGCGCCGAATCGCTCCTGCGGCAACAGGATTTCACGCTGGCCAAGGTCGCCGCCCAGAGCGCCGAGCAGGTCGGCATCGACGCCGGCATCGCACCGCCGAGCACGCAGCCGGCGGACGCGCGCGGGGCAATCGATGTGCTGCTCACCGATCTGGGCAGAGCGTTGTCGAGTAAGCGGATCGCAAACATTCGCGTCCTCTACCCGAGCTTGACCGACCAGGAACGCCGCGGATGGGAGACGTTCTTCCTCGGCTGGAATCAAATCACGGCCAAGTTCACCGTGGACGATTTCAAGGCGAGCGGAGCGGTCGCCACCGGTACGGTGCGCGCGATGTTCCAGTACGTGCCCGCACGGGGCGGCGCGCCGCAAATGGACCGCCGGCGCTTTGCGATGCGATTCGAGAAGAAGGATGTCGGCTGGCGGTTGGCGGCAGTGAACGAACTAAAATGATGCAGGGGGCGCAGCAGGCTGCGCCCCTACCCTACCAGGCCCTGGCGTTCGGGGGCGGCGCTTCAGGAATCGTGAGGGTATCGGGGCGCACCGTGGGTGGCCCGACGCGCTGCAGCGTCACCGGCTTCTGCAGATCCCCACCGCTGATCGTCAGCTTGTCTTTCGCCAATTTCATTCCGTAGACCTGCCAGACGCCGTCGCCTAACGTGATCCAGAGACTGTCGGCGACGACGCGCCAGCGCGCGACTTCCTCGCCGAACTGCGCGGAGCTGTCGCTGCGCACCATGATGTGCCGGATCTCGTCGCCGGCTTTGGCCTGCCAGTTGCCGGTCAAGCGCGCCGGCACCTGCGCCGCAACGAGCAGCAGTGCTCCCGATCCGATCATCCAGGGCCTCAGCATGGCCCCAATCATACCCCAGCCTGTTCCGATTTTGGAGCGGTCGGGGGGACAGTCGCGCTTTCATCGCCGATGATCGCTACGTGCGGCTCCCACTGGTGCATCATCCGTACGAACGCCGCGCACAAGTCGGAATCGAACTCGAGACCCTTGCGCTCATCGAGGTAGCCGAGCGTTTTCTCGAACGACCATGCGTCGCGGTACGGCCGTCGCGTGCGAAGCGCATCATAGACGTCGCAGACGTGCACGAGCTTGCTCGCGTGATGACAGTCGCGCGCATAGCGCAGCGACGGATAACCGCCACCGTTGATCATGATGTGGTGCTCGTAGGCGACGACGGCCGCAAGATCGAGGTCCTCTTCGACCTCGAGCAGGATCCGCGCCCCAGCGGCAGGATGCTCGTTCATGAGGGCCCGCTCTTCGTCCGTCAGCTTACCCGGCTTTGTGAGCACGTCGAGTGGAATCTTGATCTTCCCGATGTCGTGGAGCAGGCCCGCGATCCCGAACGTCCGCACGTCGGTCGGCGAAAGGCCCAGGAACTCGGCGAGCGCCATCGACAGCACGGCCACGTTCATGGAGTGCGTGGTCGTGTACTGATCGAACTCTTTGAGTTGAAGCAACGGCAGCATGACCTGCCGGCCGCCATGCATCGCGACGGCGAGCGAACGCACGACCGCCTCCGCCTCCGCGAGCGGCACGGCGCCCTTCGACTGCACCTCGCGCTGGACCCAGCGCAGGGTGTCCACTTCTTCGCCGAGTGAGAAGCTGATCGTCGCGGTGGGTAGCGGCTCGGGTGCGATCTCGGTTTCGCCTTTCAATCCGACGGCTCCAAAACGAATGCTGCTGTGGCGCATCTGTCGCGCTTCGGTGCTGATTGCCGAAAGCGTGAGCCGGGCCAGCACCTCTTCGAGAAAGCCTTCGAAGTCCTCGCGGCCCACGCGATCTTCGAATTCGAGCCGCTGAATGCCGGCCTGCGCCAGCCGCTTCCCCCAATCCCACGCCTTCAGCTCGCGCAGTGGCATGCGTCCGAAGACGACCTCGTCGCCAAGGAACGTGAAGAGCGGTCGTGGGGTGTCGGCCTGGAGGTCCTGGACCTGCTGGTACGCCAGGTCGACGGCGCGTTCCCGCGCGGGATGTCCGTCGCGATACAGCGCCATGGCGGCAAGCGCCTGCGCGAATGTGTTGAGGAACCGGGCAGGATCGGCGCTCATCGCCGGACGGCTCGCGAGACGCGTGTCGCCGAGCTTGCCGCGTTCCGGATGTCGGGATCGTTCGACGTCGCCGCGAGCGCGAGCAGTCCGGCTGCTCGCATGTCGTTGCGCCATCCAGCGGCCAGCGCCATCAGGGCGGCAAGCAGCTCCAGCGATCGCGTCGCCAGCTTGGGACGTCCCAACCAGTTTGTCCCGCCGTCGACCAATTCCAGCAGCGCGGTCAGCGCTGCGGTGTTGCCCGCGCGTCCCAACACTTTGATTGCCAGCACCCGGAGCTCTGAGGGAATCGCCGCGTCGCCGGCCAGCTCGGTGACTCTCGCGAGAGCCGAGGGCGGGCAATCGTCGAGCACCGCTGTCAACGACAGGCGCACCGTTCGGGGATCGGGGTCGCGGAGCGCGCCCAGCAGCGCGCGCTCCCGCTCGGCAGGAACTTTGAGGGAGACCTTCACCGCTTCGCGGCGCACCCGCGAATCGGCATGCGCGATGAATGCGGCAGCGGAGAAGCCAGCGGGCAATGCCGGCAAGCCGTCGAGAATGAGCAACAGGTTGCGCGTGACATACCAGGGGAGGTCGCCGGCGAGGCGTGTCACAATCACCGGGCCGAGCTCGCGAGGCGCGCGCGTGAGTCGATCGAGCAATCCCCGCCGGGTGGTCCGCGATCCCGATATCGCCAGCGCGTCGAGCAGAGGCTCGAAAGCACCCATTTGCAGGCGCGGCAACAGACGATCGAGGGTGAGAAAGTCGGGGGGGTCGCCGGCAGTGAGCTGGCGCACGACTCCGGGCGCGGTCACGCGGTCCCAGAGCGGGCGCGCGATGTCCGGCGACGCATCCAACACGTCCACGAGCATACCGATGCGGTTGTCTTCGACTAAACGCTCGACGGCGCGCCAAGCGCCGAACCCCAGCACACCGGTTTCCATCGCGGTCTGAAGGATGCGCAACGGCTCGGCACCGTTCGCGTAGTCGGTTCGTGGTACCCGGCTCGGGGCGGCGGCCGCCATCCGGTGCAGCGCGGTTCCGTAAGCGTCGGGATTCGGATCGGCGAGCGTCCAGCCCTGCAGCAGATCACGCACTTGCTCGCGGAGCGCCTCATCCGCTTGCGGACGCGCTTCAGCGGGCCCCTGCTCTGCATGCTGTGCGAGCTTCGACAACATGCGCAGCAGCGGATCGGAAACGGTTTTGTGGGAAGCGTCCGCCATCGCGCGCACGATGTCGAGCACGGCATCGACCGCGAGTCCGTGGGTCGCGTCTATCGCGAACTTCGTCCGCTGGGCGTTGTCGCCGCCCATCTCGATCAGCCGCCGCAGAGTCCCGGGTTGCAGCGCGCCGACGAGTTTCGACGTGCGACGGCGCAGCGCCGCCGCCTCGGCTCCGCCGGTGGACTTCAGCTCGTCGGCGATCTGCAGCAGGTAGCCAACGATCACCTGGTCGTACGCGGCGCTGCGCGGATGTTCGTCTATCGCCTTGGCGATCACGGCCGGCTCGGTCGGCGGCGGCGGTGCCTCGTCAGCTGCGATTGCCTCCGCGGCCAACGCCGCCCGTGCCAGGCCGACCCAGAGCTGTGCACCGCGGAGCCCCCGCTCCTTCGCCCCCTTACCGTCGACGGGAGCCATGCTGTCGTCTTCCTGCAGCAGCTCCAGGCGCTCGTACGTGACGGGATGCAGTCGGACGTGATCCCACGCCCGGAGCTGCTCCGGTGGTCCCAGGCCGAGCGGATCGCCGGTGCGCTCCGCATCGACCGCAAGTGTCCGGAGAACATCGGCGACTTCTGTAGTGCGGAGACCGCGATGAAACGTCACCGCGCCCAAGTGATGGCGATGCAAGCGACCGGCGAGCTCGGAGAGCACAGGGTTCTTGGCATCGGTCGCCACGCCTTCGATGACCAGCTGTTGTCGTGCTACGCCCAGCGCGAGAGTCGCCCGCTCCTCGAACAGACGCTCGGCGCGGCGAGTCACCCCGGCCCCCGCGGGGGCGAGCGAGGGGTGACCCTCCGGGTACATCGCATGCTTATGGAGGGCGATCGAGAGCTCGATCAGGAAATCAGCCAGCTCACGGGAAAGAGCTGCTCGCTCCGGCGTGCCGATCATCGCTCACCAAAATAGCGCTCCCCCCCGTGCGGCCTATCACACGGGGGGGAGGTCCGAAACAGTAACGCTATGTGATGCTATCGGTTAATACATTCCGCCCATGCCACCGCCCGGCATCGGAGGCGTCTTCTCCTTCTCCTTCTTCTCCACCACGACGCACTCGGTCGTGAGGAGCAGGCTCGCGATGGAGGCGGCGTTCTGCAGGGCTGTCCGGGTGACCTTGGTCGGATCGATGACGCCCGACGCCACGAGGTCCTCGAACTTATCGGTCTGGGCGTTGTAGCCGAAGTTCTTGTCCTTCGACTCCTTCACCTTGCCGACGACGATAGCGCCTTCCGCGCCCGCGTTCTGGGCGATGATGCGGATCGGCTCCTCGAGGGCCCGGCGCACGATTTCGATGCCGGTCTTCTCATCGTCATCGTGACCCTTGGTCTTGTCCAGCGACTTCTGACACCACAGCAGCGCCACACCGCCGCCCGGCACGATGCCCTCCTCGACCGCCGCGCGGGTCGCGTGCAGCGCGTCCTCGACACGGGCCTTCTTCTCCTTCATCTCGGTCTCAGTGGCGGCGCCCACGTTCAGCACGGCCACGCCACCGGCGAGCTTCGCCAGCCGCTCCTGGAGCTTTTCCTTGTCGTAATCGGACGTGGACTTCTCGATCTGGGCTTTGATCTCCGCCTTGCGGCCCTCGATCTGGTCGTCCTTGCCCTTGCCGTCTACGAGCGTGGTGTTGTCCTTATCCACGATGACGCGCTTGGCGCGGCCGAGATCGTTGAGCGTCGTGTTCTCGAGCTTGAGTCCGAGCTCTTCCGAAATGACCTGCCCGCCCGTGAGAATGGCGATGTCGCGCAGCATCTCCTTACGACGGTCACCGAAGCCCGGCGCCTTGACGGCGCAGACCTTCAGCGTGCCGCGGAGCTTGTTGACGACGAGCGTCGCCAGCGCCTCACCCTCGACGTCCTCGGCGACGATCAGCAACGGCCGGCTTGACTGTGCCACCTTCTCGAGCACGGGCAGCAGGTCTTTCATCGTCGAGATTTTCTTGTCGTAAACGAGGATGTAGGCATCCTCGATCGTGCACTCCATCTTCTCAGGATCGGTGATGAAGTAAGGCGAGAGGTAGCCGCGGTCGAACTGCATCCCGTCGACGGTCTCCAGCGTGGTCTCGAGGCTCTTGGCTTCCTCGACCGTAATCACGCCGTCCTTGCCGACCTTATCCATCGCGTCGGCGATCTTGTCGCCGATTTCAGCGTCGCCGTTGGCGGAAATCGTGGCGACCTGCTTGATGTCTTTGCGGCCCGCGGTCGGCACCGAAATCTTCTTCAACTCGGCAACGACGGTTTCGACGGCGTTCTCGATACCGCGCTTCAAGGCCATCGGATTCGCGCCGGCCGTGACCGACTTCAACCCTTCACGGTAGATCGCCTGGGCGAGCACGGTCGCCGTGGTGGTGCCGTCACCCGCGAGATCGGACGTCTTGGTCGCGACTTCCTTCACCATCTGCGCGCCCATGTTCTCGATCTCGTCCTCGAGCTCGACTTCCTTCGCGACAGTCACGCCGTCCTTGGTGACGGTCGGGCTGCCGAACTTCTTATCGATGACGACATTCCGGCCCTTCGGGCCGAGCGTCACCTTTACTGCGTCGGCCAGCTGATCGACGCCCCGCTTGAGTCTGGCGCGGGCCTCGGTGCTGAACTCCAGAAACTTGGCTGCCATGTCTGTGCTTCCTCCCTAAAGGGCTGCTTACGCGAGCTTCGCGATGACGTCGGCTTCTTTGATCAGGATGATCTCTTCGTTGTCCAACTCGACCTGCGTGCCGCTGTACTTCCCGTAGATGACGCGATCCCCAACTTTCAGCTCCATCGGGATGACCTCGCCCTTCTCCCGCCGGCCGGGTCCCACGGCGATGATTTCGCCCTGGATCGGCTTTTCTTTGGCGGTATCGGGGATGTACAGCCCGCCCTTCATCGTTTCGGTCTCTTCCATCGGCCGGATCGCGACGCGATCCGCCAACGGATAGACCTTGTACTTCGCCTTGGTCGCCGTTGCCATGATGCCATAGCCTCCGTAACTCTTTGAATTGATTAGCCATTAGCACTCGCGGCAGATGAGTGCTAAAACAACGGGGGGAATCTCGCCGGAGTTCTACGGCTGTGTCAAGGGGCAATCGCCTGGGCCGCGGCCTTGGCGCGGGCGCGCGGAGTCGAGGCGAGAGAATCCAGTGCGACAGCCCCCGAGCCGACGATGAGGCCCGTGCGCGTGTCGGCGAGCCGGACAAACAGCCAGGCGGGCTGGCTCGGACCGGGCTCGGCGTATGTGAAATAGATCAAGGCGGCCGTGGGCCGGCTGCCGCCTCTGAGCCTTTGCCGTACGCGATAGCCGTATTCGCGCATGGCGCGGGCTAACTCCAGGCTTTGCTCGTCTTTACCCTCTACGACGACGTCGTACCCGCGCAGCTGTTGCGGGACGCGCGACGTTGCGCAGCCGGCAGCCAGGAGCCCGATGATACAAAGACGCGCCCTCACTCAACGATCCGCCTGGCGCCGACTAAGCGGCTCACCCACCACGCGCCGTCGGGATCTTGGGGTTCGAGTCGCGACAGCTTTACACCGGTATTGGAGCTGTGAATGAAGGTCTGTTCGCCGACGTACATCCCGACATGAGTCACCCCGCCGCCCGGCTGGGCCGAGAAGAGTAGAATGTCGCCCGGTTGCAGCGCCTCAACGACAGGCGTGACGAGCGATCCGGCGTGTGCCTGGTCGCGGCTCATACGCGGCAGACGGATTCCGTGGCGCGCGTAGGCATACTGAATCAACCCCGAGCAGTCGAACCCGTTCTCGGCAGTACCTCCCCACTCGTAGGGTGTCCCCAGAACGGCGAGCGCGGTTTGCACGATGTCCTTCGCGTTGCCGGTGATGGTGTGAGGTGGCTGAGGAGGAGGCTGTTCGCGCACTGCACTTCGTGGGATGCCGCTACCAACGGTCAACGAAAAACCGATCGCGCCGCTGATTCCATCGCGTGAGGTTTGCGTGTGGCGCCAGAAGCCACGCGGACCGACGTCTTGCAGCCGGTACTGGGCTTCGACGTCAAGCGCCCCCCACGAAACCGGCCGCCACTCGAGCCCAGCTCCCACGCTCCACAGCGCTGCGAGCGCTTGCTTCCCAGTGTCGGTGGAAAGGCCGAGGGAAATGCCGGCGATTCCGTACAGACTGAGCGTCGAGCGTCGCTGCCATACGTGAAGCTGCCATCCCGCGCCATAGAACGCTCGGTGGCGACCCAGACTGTCGTGGATCAATGCCTGCGCAGCGAATCCACCGACCCGGAGCTCGTAACTGGATGACTGATTGCCATTGTACCAGCGCCCATAGAGAAAATCGACGTCCCGCCCCTGGGCGTGGAGGTGTGAGATGCCTGTAACTAGAAGGAGGAATTCAATCCGCGGCCGCAATCGCGGCGTGCTCCTCTGACGCGCGGGGCGCCATGTGGTGGGAGAGCAAGTGTGGCAGTCGCCGCATGAACCGAATCCAGGTCCAGAGCACGGCGAACCCGAAGACGAACGCGCTGAAACCGGCGAGGATCAGCATGACGACCGGATTCTGAAGCCGCAGGGCGACCAATGCACCCAGCCACAGGCCGACGTGCGACGCCGCCCACGCCCACACCGGTGTGAGCAGCCAGCCAAGGATCACGAGGAGATGCGCGAGCCAGCGAGGCATCCTTACGCCTTGCGGACGATCGCGCCGAGCGCGCGCCCGGTGAGCACGACGGCGAACCCGGCACCCGCCGCGACCGGCAGGTAGATGTGCAGTCGCGCGAGTGTCAGAATCAGCGCGACGGCAGCCGCGCCGACCACCACAGGCAGCGCGAGCGCGGGAATGGACACCTCACCGCCACGGCGGGCGCGAGCGGCCGTCACGATACCACCCATCCAGGCGAGAAATGTCCCCAGCATCCACCAGATGGGGAGGTACCACCACGTGCTGCCTCCCGCGACGGCATCCCACGTCCACGGGAAGGCGTGCAACGGCCGCAGGACAACGATGTCGACTGCCATGAAGACGATCGTACCCCACAGACCGATCGCTGCCGCACTCGCGATTCCCTGCGTCGTGCGCGACGTGGCGAAGAATGCGGGGAGCAACGCCGCAGAGACGCCGGCGGCGAGCACGATCAGCGTACCGAGGAGCGACACGACGATGCCGGCGGGCAGGCGCCGAGATACCACGAGAAACGCGATGACAGCGGCGGAGGTCACCAACCCGACGATGGTCCCACTGAACAGAATGTGGCGGAACTCGGAGCGATCGGCGGTCGTCGCAGTGGTCATGCACTCCTCGAGGGTGGGTACGCGGCTACCCGCTAATCTAAACGCGACACATTACGAGGCAAACACAAACAGAACCGTGAGATCCGTTACCGCCCAGGCGGCCAGCGCTCGATACATACCGCCCTGGTGCTGCGTGGGAGTCCACGACACATAGCCGATCAGCCACGGCACAAGCACGGCCAGCCACAACACCAATGGCAGCGCGAGGGCGAAGCCCTTACTCCCTACCCCGAGTATCACCGTCGCCCAGGTGAACAAGCAAAACGCGAGCAGCGTGGACACTGCCGCGACCGCGAGACTCCTCCGCATACCGAGAATTAGCGCCAGCGTGCGATCGCCCCGACGGCGGTCCTCATCGAATTGATACAACTGTGTGAGTGGATAGAGCCCGGCAAAGAGGGGGCAAAACGCGAGTAGCACGATCCCATGCCCGGCGTCGAGCGGCCGGCCGGTGGCAGCCCACGCCGCGTACGGCGTCAGCGTACCGAACCCCCACATGTTGATCACCCAATCGACGCCGGCCACCGCCTTGAAACGAAACGGCGGTACCGAATAGAGGATCGAAAGAACGAAGCAGATGGCGTACGCAATCTGAAAACCGGCGGGAAGTGTGAACGCCAGCAGCTGACCGGCGATCAGCAGCCCGAGACTGAAATGCAGCAAGTATCTCGGCAGGGGTGGAGGAGCATTCAGGTATCCGATGTCGCCTTCGTCGCGATCGAACACACTGTTGATCGCAAGAGTGCCGCCATTCAGGAAGAGCACCCAGATCACCAGAGCGCGGAGTGCGGCGGCCACATGCTCCCCGCGCAGCGCTCCCTGCACTCCGACCGCCAGCACATACCCCAGCAGCGTGTGTCCCGCCATGATCGGCCACTCGGCGGGGCGCAGGTGCAGGACGTAGGAGTAGAGGTCGCCCGGCAGCAGGCGATATCCCCATCGCCGCCACGCATTGCGCGTGCGTGCGTCGGTCACCACTTCAGGTCGAGGGCGCTCGCCGCGATGCGCAAGCCAACCAGGGTCAGGTCGGGGTGAACGGATTCGATCTCCTTGCAGAGCGGCGCCACGAGACTCGCGAGACCACCGGTTGCCACTGTTAGCGGTCGAGCCTTCGACGGCCACTCCGCTTTGATACGACGCACGAGACCATCCACAGCATCCGCGGTCCCCCACATCACGCCCGCACGGATGCAATCCTCCGTGCGGCGTCCAATCGCGCGCGTCGGCGGGAACAGCTCGGTCGCCGGCAGCTTCGCCGTCCTGCGAACGAGCTCGTCGGACGCGGTGCGCAGCCCCGGCATGATCACACCGCCGATGAAACGACCCTTCGCGCCCCCACCGTCGGCGGTGATGCAATCGAAGGTGGTCGCCGTCCCGAAGTCCACGACGATCGTGTCCTTCTTGAAAAGCTCCAGGGCTGCCAGCGTATTGACGATGCGGTCGGCGCCAACCGTCAACGGCTCATCGACGTCCAGCACGATGGGAAGCTTCGATCGCGCGTCGACCAGCACCGGCTGGCGGGTCGTGGCCGCGGTGATGCCGTCGCAGAGGCTTTGCGTGATCGGCGGAGCAACCGAGGCGACGATCGCCGCGCGAATCTCCTGCGTCGAATGTCCCGCCTGGGTCAGCTGCGACGTGAGCGCGGCCGCCCACTCGTCGGGTGTGCGGTAAGGAGTCGAATGCAGGCGCCAATGCCCTTCGAGGCGGTCGCCCGCAAACAGTCCGACCGTCGTCTCGGTGTTGCCGATGTCGAACGCGAGGAGCATGGGGCCGCTAAGATAGCTCGACGTGCCCGTCGCGCACCACGCCCGAGCCGGCGTCGGTCTCGACAAGCAGTGCGCCGTCGGCCCGAATCCCCGCAGCACGCCCGGACAGCGGTGTTCGGATCTGACGGCCGCGCAGCCAGTCGCGGCGGGCGAAGGCCGCACACTCCGAATCGGTGAGCGGTGCGCGGTGCGCGGTGAGTGGGCGCAAGACGGGGATGAGACGATCCAGGACGTCGATGCGACGCACCCGCGGAAGCAACTCGCAGAGCGCAATCGCCCGGTCCGCAAGCTCCGCCGGAACCTCGTTCGCAACATTGATCCCCAGCCCCAAGGCAAGCCACTGCGGCGCATCGCCCTGCCAGCGCGCTTCACACAGGATTCCCGCGAGCTTGCGTCCGTCGACGAGTACGTCGTTCGGCCACTTCAGCGCTGCCTGCGCGCGGCCGAGTAATTCATCGACGACATCGGCGACCACCAAGCCCGCGCGCAGCGAAAGGACGCCCGCATCCGGAAAGGGGGGCAGTACCAGCATCGCGAGCCAGACGCCACCGACCGGTGAACGCCACGTCCGCCCGTCGCGGCCCCGTCCCGCCGTCTGTTCTTCCGCGATCACGACGCTGCCGGCGGGCGCGCCTCGTGCGCCGAGGTCATGAACTGCGTCGAGACTCGACGCGAGCGAACGGAAGACGCCGCAATGCTGCACACCCCAACGGCGGGCGAGCACGGCGGCGGGAAGACCGTCGATTCCTACCCGTGCCACAGCGCGTAGGCAATCGTGAGGACGCCGATCGCCCAGTTGTACGGAGCGAATTCATAGAAGCGGCCGCGCTTCAGCAGCGCGACGAGGAACCGGATGCTCCACAACCCCGCCACGAACGCGATCGCAAAGCTGACCGCGAGCGGTGCGGCACCTACCGCCGCGATGTTCATCGCCGCGTGCCGCCCCTCGACCAATGCGGCGCCGCCGATCACAGGAATCGACAAGAGAAAGCTGAACTCCGCAGCGGCCACCGGATCGAGTCCACCCCACAGCGCCGCGCACACCGTGGAGCCGGAGCGGGAAATCCCGCGGACGACCGCGGCCACCGCCTGCGCGCCGCCGATGCCTGCCGCGATGGGTACGGTGGGCTCGCGTCTGATTCCCGAGAGCCCGCGCGTGGACCAGTTCATGAAGCCGGTGACGATGAACGCGAGGCCAATGAACACGAGCGACGTCGCGGCTTCGTCGACCTGGCGATGAAAGAGGACGCCGATGATTCCCGCGGGTGCGGTGGCGATCGCGAGCAACCCCAACAGGCGCAGCTCCGCCGGCCGGCCGCGGATCGCGCCAATGAGCAGCTGCACGAGACGACGCCCGTAGACCACGAGCACGGCCGCGAGCGTCGCGACGTGAAGCGCCACCTCGACGAACACGCCCGGCGCCCGCACGCCGGTCACCACCTCGAGCACGCGCAGATGGCCGGAGCTCGACACCGGAAGAAACTCGGCAAGCCCCTGCACGAGACCGAGGAGGATTCCTTGCCAGAGCGTCATGCGACCTTTCCCGCAACGAGTGCGATCAGCCCGACCACCATAGCGACCTTGAGGAGTGCGCTCACGCGGTCCACTCTGCCGAGCAGCATCCACGTCGCGACGACCAGCACGGCCATTTGCGAGAGCAGCGCGATCAGGAAGTAGGCCCCACCGTAACCCGCGCTCCGTGGCAGCACGAGACTCGCCGGCACGAAAAAGAGTCCAGCCGCGGCCGCGACGACAAGCGCCGGCCGGCGACCGACGACAATCGGCAATGTGCGCCGGCCAATCGCGCGGTCGCCCGCTTCGTCTTCCGCGTCCTTCACGATTTCGCGGACGAAGTGCAGCCACGCCGCCAGCACCCACGGTACGACGCCCGCTCCGGGCAGACCGACGGCGAGCGCGCCGTAAAAAGGGGGCGACCCGGCGACGACCGCCACGGCAACGTTGCCGACCACGGGATACGGCTTGAGCAGCGGTGAATAGGTCAGCATGACGGCAAGGGCGGCGAGGGCGGCAAGGATCTGGCTCCCACTTACCGATCCAGCGCACGTCAGGCCAAGCAACGTACCCGCGAACACGACGAAATCCGCCGTACCGCGCGAGACCTGGCCGGCGGCCAGCGGCCGCGTGGTGGGACGATTCACTCGATCCGCTGCGACATCGCGGATATCGTTCCACGTGTTCCCCACCGCGCCAAGCGCCATTCCCGAAAGCGCCGCGAATATCAGCTCTTTCGGCACGGCGATCTTGCCGAGCGCGATCCAGCCGCCGGCGAGCACGCCGGCAGCGGCGATGAGCAGGTTGGGCCCACGCATGAGCCGCAGTACAGCTATCACTGGCCTAAGACTTCCTCGTAGAGCCGCTCGTAGCGCGGAACGACGCGATCCGCGGAGAACTCGCGCGCGCGTTCGGCCGCCGCGCGTCTCATCCGTTCTTGCAGCGCGGAATCTGTGAGAATGCGCAAGGCGCGCTCCGACATTCCGGGGACGTCGCCCGGCGGCGCCAGGAAACCGCTCTCACCGTCCTTCACAACTTCGGGAATACCGCCGGCGGCGCTGGCGACGACCGGCACCGCGCACGCCATCGCCTCGAGCGCCGCCAAGCCGAACGACTCGGTCGCGGACGGCAGCAAGAAAAGATCGCCGCCGCGCAGCACGTCGCCCACGTCCTCGACTTTGCCGAGGAAGCGCACGTCCTTGCGCAGGCCGTTGCTGTCCACCTCTTGCTCGGCGACATCGCGATCCGGGCCGTCGCCCACGAGGACGAGAGTCGCGGGCAGGGCTTTCCGCACGGTCGCGAAGATCTTCACGACATCGGTGACGCGCTTGACCGGACGGAAGTTCGAGACATGGACGAGAACCCGATGGTCCTTGGGCGCGAGTCGCTTCCGGGAAGAATCGTCTGTCGCGGGGTGATAGTCGGAGGTCGAGACGAAATTCGGAATCACGCGCACGTCGCAGTTGCCGCAGCCGAAGGCGCGATACGTTTCCTCGCGAAGGTAGGTGGAGACCGCGGTGACGGCGTCAGACTGCTCGATCGAGAACTTTGTGAGGGTGAAGTACGACGGATCCTGCCCCACCAGCGTGATGTCGGTCCCGTGCAGCGTCGTGACGATCTTGAGATCCAGTCCTTCGTTGCGGAGCATCTGTTTCGCCAGCCACGCAGTCGCGGCGTGCGGGATCGCGTAGTGCACGTGCATCAAGTCGAGCTGCTCGCGTTTGGCCACTTCATGCTGTTTGACCGCGAGCGCTAAGGCATACGGGGACGACTGCTCGAACAGCGGATACTCGAGCTGCGTCACCTCATGGAACGTCACCCGCTCGGCAAAGCCACGGAGGCGGAAGGGGCTCGCGTACGAGACGAAGTGCACGTCGTGGCCGCGGCGGGCGAGCTCGAGCCCGAGCTCGGTCGCGACCGCGCCGGAGCCGCCGTAGGTCGGGTAGCAAGTGATGCCGATTCTCATAAACCGGGAAGGGGGACGGGGGAAGGGGGAAGGGGAAGGCGATTCCATCGCGCAACAATCTGTCGCGCAAGATGCTCTGGTTGCTCTGTCGCATCCAACATCCAGACTCCTTCCCCCTTCCCTCTTCCCTCTTCCCCACGAAGTTGATTTCTAAACCACGTCTCCTGCCGTTTCGCATAGCGTCGCGTCGAGACGAGAATGGCGTCCCGCAACGCAGTCTCCGGCAGCCGGCCTTGCAACATGCTCACAACCTCCCGGTATCCGACTCCGTCGAGTCCCGCGGCATCCGAGCTCACGCCGGCAGCGAGTACGCCGCGCACTTCCTCGACGAACCCAGCGGCCAGCATGGAGTCCACTCGCGCGGCCAGTCGCCGGTGCAACGCTTCGCGCGGCAATGTCAGGTGAATGTACCAGGGCCGCAACGCACCCGATTCACGCGCCACCTGCTGCCACCAGGAGAGCGCGTGTCCCGTCAGCAACGCGACCTCGATGGCGCGGGCGGCGCGCTGACGGCCACCACCGGGGAAACGCGGATCCAGTCGGCCGGCCCAGCGCGCGAGCTGGGCGCCTTCCAGGGCCTCCGACCACTTACGCAATTGCTCGCGCCGGTCTGCATCGAACGGCGGTTCGCGAAACAGCCCTTCGGCCAACGCGCGGATATACAGCCCCGTTCCACCGACGACAATCGGACGTCGACCGTTGGGAACGGCTTCTGCGATCCATCCGGCCGCATCGCGCGCGAACCGTCCGGCGCTGTACCGCTCCCCGGCGGTGATGAGATCCAGGCCGAGGTGAGGGACGCGCGCGCGCGTGGCGCGATCGGGCTTCGCGGTGCCGATGTCGAGCCCTCGATATACCTGCCGGGCATCCGCCGAGATGACGGTAATCGGGACGAGATCGGCGATCGCCACGGCGACAGCGGTTTTGCCGACGCCCGTAGGGCCGAGAACGACAGGTGTCAGAGGCCTGGTGTCAGGTACGGCCAAACCGCCGTTCCAATTCCTCTTTAGGGAGCTGCACCATCGAGGGGCGGCCGTGGACGTCATGGGCGGGCAGAGTTGCGGTGAGCAAGCGCACGACCAACTCGCGCATCTCGCCCGCATCGAGCGCCTGTCCAGCCTTGATCGCTGCCCGGCACGCGTAGGTCGCGGCGAAACGCTCAAGACGATTCTGCCAACCACCAAACCGTCCGCCGGCGAGATCGGCGACGAGCTCCTGTAGGCAGCGACCGGCCTCGAAGCGTGGATGCGGATTCGGAGCCGTATGCACCACGATGCTGCGACCGGAGAATGGCTCGATCTCAAAGCCGACGCGCTCGAGCAGCTCGCGGTGCGCCTCGATCGCATCGAGCTCCGCGGGCTCGAAGTCGAGCGTCAGGGGCAGCAGTAAGCGCTGCGCAGGCGCGCCGTCGCCGGAGAGCTGCCGCATGACGTCCTCATATAGGACTCGCTCATGCGCCGAGTGCTGGTCCACGATCGCGACGCCGCCGTCGGTCTGGAAAAGGATGTAGGTGTCGAAGACCTGCAAAAGGGGAGTGGGGAGTGGGGAGTGGGACGTGTCGGAGCCCTGTCGAAAGAGCTCGAGGGGGGTCCCGCCGCTCAGTGCGGTACCCAGCCCCGCCCACGCGTTCCCACCTCCGATCGGCACCGCAGCCTCGAGTGGCGCCAGTGCCCCGCGCACCGCCTCCTCAACCACCTTCTCCACGAAAAACTTGTCGCGGAAGCGCGCCTCCAGCTTTGCGGGATGCACATTCACGTCGACCGCGTCGCCGGGTAGATCGAGGAACAACAAGAGAGAGGGCCGATCGCCGGGAGCGATCGTCGAGCGATAGCCCGCCTCGGCGGCGCGCAGGATGAACGGGTCCCGAATCGGCCGGCCGCGCACGAAGACGTAGCCCTTGCGCCCGGCGGGCCGCGCCTGCGCCGGTCGTTGCACGAGGCCGCTCACCTCGAGCGGCCCGGCCCGATGTGAGACGGCGAGCAGCGTATCGGCCAGCTCGGCGCCCCATAACGCGTGCACGCGATCGATGAGACGCGACGCGGGTGGGCAGTCGAGCAATTCCCGCCCGTCGTTGATCAGCGAGAAAGCAACATCGGGACGAGTGAGCGCGAGCACCGTGACGGCCTCGAGCGCCGCTCGTGTCTCGGTCGCGGTGGCGCGCAGGAATTTCCGGCGGGCGGGCGTGTTGTAGAAAAGCGCGCGCACCGTGACGCTGGTGCCACGCTGGCGGGCGATGTCTTCGGGACGAACCACCTTGCCGCCGGTGACGCGCAGCCGCGTGGCCTCGCCGTCATCCGCCGACGTCTCGAGCTCGAAGCGAGAGACCGAAGCGATTGCGGGCAGCGCTTCGCCGCGGAACCCGAAAGTCGCGACGCCGATCAGATCGGCGGCCGCGCGGATCTTGCTCGTCGCGTGCCGCTGTAAGGCCAATCCCGCGTCCTCGCGATCCATCCCGACGCCGTCGTCGCTGACTCGGATCAGCGTCTTGCCGCCGTCCTCGAGCTCCACCCGGACCGTCTGCGCCCCGGCATCGAGCGCGTTTTCCACGAGCTCTTTCACGACGGACGCCGGACGCTCGACGACTTCGCCGGCCGCGATTTGATCGGCCACCTGACTGGCAAGGACCTGCACGCGCTCCCTGGCCACGAGACTCACAGTCCGGCGATCTCCGATTCGAGCACCCAGCCGTGAATACCATCGCCGCGGCGCACTTCCCGCCACGGTCCGTAACTGCGACCGACGAGCAGGGCGCCACCGGCTGGAATCGTCGCCGCGGCGCTCGCCCCACCGTACGGCGCATTGCGCACCGGCGCGCCATCCACGACGACGACGGCAACTGGCTGATCGCGGCGCAACATCTCGGTGACGCCTTGCCCAGCGGCGCCGGCCGCGAGCGCACCGAATGCCAGCAACAGCACGCGCCGCCGCTGCGCACCGACGGCCACCGTGAGCCACAGTGCGACCCAGCCCACCGCGGCCGCTATTCCCCACTCCGTCGGCGTACCCCAACCCACGCGCAGCAACCGTTCGGTGATGGGATCTGGCGCGGGCAAGAGATTGCGCGCGCGCACGATCGTCGGATCGCGTGGCGCGAGGCGCGCGGCGCGCGCCCATGCGGCGGTCGCCTTGCCGTCGGCGCCTGCCCGGTAGAGCGTGGCGCCGAGGTTGTACCAATGCGCGGCGTCGCGCGGATCGGCGGAAGCGCGCGCGGCGAAGGAATCGGCAGCCGCGCGCAGGGCGCCCGCCTCATACAACGCCTCCGCGCGTGGGGATTGTACGGGCACGGCATGCCGTGCCCCTAGCAGACCAATCCCCAATACCACCATCGATGCCACGAGCGTTCGCGGACGCCGCGCACCGGCGCCTGCCGGTCCGTCGGCGCCCAGCACGCGCAACACCTGCTCGATCTCCGCCGCCAGCTCGGCGGCATCACCGAGTCCTCGTGGCCCGTAGCGGGCCGCGCGCAACCGGTCGCGTAAACGCTTCACGTGATCGGCGACCGCACTGTCCACGCCCGCGGCTCGCAGCGCTTGCCCGAGCCCATCCCCGTCGCGGGCGAAGGCGTCCGGTACGTGACTCGTGAGCATGGCCAGGAACTCCTGCTCCAAGCGACCCAACCGCGTCAGCTGCGGGCCATCCCGCCGCGCTGGTTCAGCAGCCCCGCTCCGCCGCCACCGCCGACGCGCCAACCAGGCGACGAACGGCGGGACAAGCACAACGGCGAGCCATCCTTGCCAGCCTGCCTGGCGGCTGAGGCGGTCGATGTCGCGCTCACCGCGACGCGACAAGAGCGGCGGCAGGGCTCGGGCCGCGCGTGGCTCCGCACCGGCCGCGACCGCGAGGCCGCGCGGGAGCGTGGTCGCGGTTTCGTACTTCCCGGCGCTCGCGTCGAAATAGGGGTAGCGGACTTCCGGCAGCACGAAATTTCCAGAAGAATCGGGCACCGCCAGAAACCGGAACGTCTTGCTACCGGCGACTCTGCCCCCTTGAGCGGCGATCCGGACCTCGGTCTGCGCCGGATAGACGCGGAAGCCAGCCGGCCATTTCAGCCCCGGCTCCGGCCACAGGGCGACATTCCCGACCCCATTGATCGTCACCGCCGCCTCGACCGGCTCGCCGACACGCGTCGTCGCGGGATCGACGTGCAGATCCAGCGTGAGCCCCCGTCCCACGATATCCGTACCTGGAGGAGCCGGCGCCCGCGGCAGCGGCAACACGGCGATTGCAATCGAATCGCTCCGCAACGTGTAGCTCTCTTCACGGCTGAAGAACGAGAACGTGACCGGCAGCGCGTATTCGACCGAGGCCGGCGGCACGATCAACCGGCCGGCCGCGAGTGGAAACACGACCTGGTGCGTGATGAACAGATCCATCCAGTGACCGGAAACCTGCCGCGACAGAGCAACGCCGGACGACGCCGCCGCGGGGTAGGCCCAAACACCTTCCGGCGCGTTGAGCGTGAGCAGTGGCACACGACGCATGCGCTGCCGCAACTCGCGCGGGATCCATGCGGCCGCGATCAGATCCACTTGCTGGCCCGCGTACACCGTGTCACTCGGCACCAGCACCGTGAGCGCCACGCGATCGACGCGGTGTGAGACGGGAGCGGGCGCGCTCTCCAGCAAGGACCGAGCAAGTGGACTGAGCAAAACGGTGAACCGGTCAGCGGCGCTGTCGACGGTCACGAGAATCGGATCGGTGGACTCGACGCTCCGTCCCTGACGCGCGCGCACGGGACCGATCAATAAAGCGCCCGGCTGCTCGGCCCGCAGCTGGAGCTCGCGGACGGTCGTGCGGACGGACCCATTGGTTCCGGTGATGGCGACTTCGGTCATGTCGCGCGAGCCGACAATCGCGAAGCCGGTGAGCGGCGGCAACATGATCTCGACGGGTTCAGCCGTGCGCGTGCGGGCGCGCACCGTGAGCGTGACCTCTTCACCCACGGTGAGATGCGTGCGGTCGACACTCGCGGTGACCTCGGCGCCCTGCATCAACGCCATGAGCGTCACCACGGAAAGAAGTGGAGTCACCAGTCCTTGATCCCTGCAGGCGCGGCCCGGCGCGAGCGCCCAGTCCGGTCGCGACGGGTGCGCAGCTCTTCTTGCCCGATCGATCGCAAGACCTGGTCGGCTTGATCTTCGCTCATACCGCTTGACCCATTGTTGTTCGCTGGCTGTTGTTGCTGTCCCCCTCCTCCGCCACCGCCCTTGCCCCGCGAAGGGGGCGGGAGGGGCGGGGGGGGCGGGGGGGGGTTGGGTTTGTTCCCTTGTCCGCCTGCCCGACGCAACCGATTCACCAGCTCCAGATTCCACTTCGCGCGGATGTTATGCGGCTGGAGCAGCAGCGCCTCGCGATATGCCCGCTCGGCGTCGGCGAGGTGCGCATCGCGGCTGGCGCTGTCGGATCGCGCCCGGAGCAACGCCAACAAGCCGAGATTGTAGAGCGCGCGGAAGCGCAGCTCGGGATCGAGCGAGGCGGCTGCCCGCGAGAGGCTCGAGCGCGCGAGCGCGGGATCACCGGCGGCCAAAGCGGCTGTTCCGGCGTTGTACCAAGCGGTGTCATCGTCCTGATGCGCCTTCAACTCCACCAGGTACGCCGCAGCGGCGCTCCGTGGATCGCCTCGGTCCCAGGCCTTCTCCGCCTCCGTGCGCGGGCGCTGCGCCTGCGCAACCGACGTTGTCACCACGAGCAGCGCGATCAACGCCGCGGTGCGGCGACTCAGTGTCTGCATGATCAACACCGTCGCGGCGAGCAGCAACGGGATCCAGGCGCGAGGCCGGCCGCGCTGGGTGCGACTCTCCGTTGCAGTGGCGCGCTTGTACGAAGCCACGAGGTCGCGCACCGCGCCCGCCTGATCGGGAAGCTCGGCCGCCACGATAGTCCCTTGCGCCGCATCGGCCACGGCGCCCAGCACATCGTCGCGCCGGCTGCTCTCGACGGGATTGCCGGTTCCATCCTGTTGCCAGCCGAGGAGCGTGCCGCGGTCGTCGCGCATCGGAATCTTCGTGGGTTGGCGACCGCCTTCAGCGACGAGAATCAAGTGGATGCCGAGGCCGGCGAGTCGATGCGCTTCCTGCAACGTCCGTTCGAGCGAATCGTGCGCCTCGCCATCGGTGAACACGACCAACACGCGATCGGCGATCTCGGGACTGGCATGCAGGAGGTCGATGCCCTGCTCCAGCGCCGGCGCCAACGACGTCCCGCCCTCTGAGGCGACATCGGGATCGAGTGCGTCGAGATACAACATCAATGCCGAGCCGTCGACCGACAGCGGGGACAGGATGTAGCTCGTTCCGGCAAATGCCGCGAGACCGAGCCGGTCGCCATCGAGATCCTGAACCAGACGCCGCGCCTCGCGCAGCGCCCGCGCCAAACGGCTGGGTTTCGCGTCTTCAGCCAACATCGATCGCGAGATGTCGACGGACATCACCAGATTCAATCCGCGGGTCTCTGTGACGATGCGCTCCTCGCCCCAACGCGGCCCGGACAGCGCGACCGCGGCGAGCCCGGCAGCGAGCCCTAACGCCGACGCCCCGAACTTGCCCGCGTTCCGCGCCGTGCGAGCCGTGGCCTCCGACCACGCCGCTGCACGCCGCACACGCGAGCGTCGAGCCCATGCTGCCGCCGCCCACACAGCGCCCGCGACCATCGGCGCGAGCGCGACGACGATCGGCGCGTCGAAGGTGATCACGGGACGCGCACCGCGAATGTGCCCGCGACCACGACTTCCAGAGCCAGCGCGAGCAGGCCCAGACCCAATGGCCAGCGATAGGCCTCGTCATACCGCCGGTAGACGAGATGCTGCACGGGCGTCTTCTCGAGCCGGTTGATCTCCGCGAAGATGTTCGCCAGGGAGGTGGCATCGGTGGCGCGGAAGTAGCGGCCGCCGGTCGTATGCGCAATGTCACCGAGCAACCGCTCGTCGATTTCGACGGGCATGGTCTCGTAGCGCAAACCCAGCGGGCCCTGCCCTGTCGGAACCGGCGCTTCTCCCTGCGTGCCCACGCCAATCGTGTAGATCTTGATGCCGAACGTCGCCGCCGCTTGCGCCGCCGTCCGGGGATCGACGGTGCCCTTGTTGTTCACGCCGTCGGTCAACAGGACCACGACTTTGCTGTTCCCCGGCGCGCGGCGCAGCCGGTTGGCGCAGGTGGCGATCGCCGTGCCGATGGCGGTCCCGTCCTCCAGAATGCCGACGCGCAGCTGGCGGATCGCCTCCTCGAGCACCTCATAATCGGTCGTGATCGGGACCTGGGTCAGCGCCTCTCCGGCGAACGCGACGAGCCCGATGCGATCGGAGGCGCGGGCGCGCACGAACTCCGTCGCGGTGCGACGGGCGACGTCGAGCCGATTCGCGGGAGAGAAGTCTTCCGCGAGCATGCTGCTCGAGATGTCGACCGCGATCACGATAGAGATGCCCTCGCTGCGAATCTCCGCTTTCGCGGAGCCAAGCCGCGGTCCCGCGGCCGCAACAATCCACGCAGCGAGACAGAGCGAGCGCAACGAGACGGGCAGTCTTGCGATCCAGAGACGCTCCGCGGGACCCACGGCGGGCCGCACGTCGCTCATCAGCGCGCCGGCAAGGCGCGCGACCCGGCGCGCGCGCCACCACCACCAGAGTGGCAAGCCTGCGAGCAGCACGAGCAGCAGCGGTCGCGTGAAGCTCATTTGGTGGTCCCCCCCCCGCCCCCCCCGCCCCCCCTGC
>DATGVZ010000022.1:0-31217 GCA_035299765.1 Gemmatimonadales bacterium | reverse complement strand
CCGAGCTCGTCGGCATCAGTCCCGACTTCGCGGCGCTCAGCGGCTTCGTGAATCGCGTCAACCTCGTGCAGGGCCGGTTCGCCAATCGCTTCACGTGGTATGGCAAGCCGGGCGCGAAGCTCGAGAATGCCACCACGTTCATTTTGATCCAACCGGTCTGGCATTATCGGGATTTCTTCCATCTCGGCAGCACGTTCGAGGGAAGCATCAACGAGCAGTGGCTCTTCACGCTGCGTGGCGGCTGGGGCATCAACGCGAACTACCAGAACGCCCATCAGCTCTTCGATCCGCCGGACTACGCCCGCTACCAAGTAGATTCGGCGGGGACCCTGATTCCCTTTGTCGTCCCTCACGGCCGCTACAACCTCTGGGGTGGCAATATCGGCTTCAACACGCCGAACCGCGCGCTCACCCTGAACGCAAACGTCGGCGCCGGCATGGGCGTGATCTTCGCCGAGGCTGCGGAATCACGTGGGCTCAACGCCTTTGTGGGAGTCACATGGAAGCCGACGAACGCGGTACGCGTCGACGGCCAGTGGACGCATCAGCGTCTCACGCGAGCCGCGGATGGCAGCTGGTTCTCGACCGCGAACATTCCGCGGCTCAAGCTCGAGTACCAGCTGACGCGCGACATTTTCTTTCGGTATGTGGGCCAATACACCGCTCAACAGATCGACGCGTTACGTGATCCGCGCACCGGCGATTCGCTCGTCGTCAACGGCCAGTCCCAACCGCGCCACACGGATACTGAGTTCCGCAACGACGTTCTCTTTTCCTACAGGCCAATTCCGGGAACGGTGTTGTTCTTTGGATATGGCGCGTCACTCACCGAGCCGGAGCCGTTCAGCTTCGGCCGGCTCACGCGCACGGGCGACGGCTTCTTCCTGAAAGCCAGCTACCTATTTCGGATGTGAACGGCCTGGGAGCTCAGCTCCTCGACGAACGGCTCGCCAAGCAGCGACAGTACGTGCTCGCGAACACACGCGCGCGCTGGGGATTCGTCGGCTTCGGCATCCTCCTGCTCGGCATCGTCAAGCTCGCCGGCATCAGCGCGATCTCGCCGTGGTTCCTGCTGGCGTTTGCCGCGATCTTTGCCGGGGCCAACGCGGGAGTGCGCCGGCTGGTGCAGCGCGGGCCGTTCCAGCCGTGGTACGCGCAGCTCAATCTGGTCGTCGGCTGTCTCCTGATCTCGGCGGTCGTGTTCGCGATGGGCGCGAACGGCCACGTGCTCTACGGCGCTTATCTGATCGCGCCGCTGCAAGCGGCATTGTACCTCGAGCGACGCGACGCCTGGGGCGCGTTGATCACCAATTTGGTTGCGTTCGCCCTCGTGACTGCCGTCGCGCAGGTCGCGGGTCATGGCTGGCCATGGTCCCTCTATCTGCAGGAAGGCCTCGTGCTGGTCTTCGCCTGCGTCGCCCTCGTTCCCATGCTCGTGCAGATCGTCGAGCGGCTGCGGCACGCGCGCGGCGTGCTCGGCGAGATCGAACGTGGGGACCTGACGCGGCAGATGGAAGCCGGCGAGGGCATCGCCGCCGACGAAATCGGATACCTCAGTGTCAGCGTGAACCGCACGACCGCGGCCATCACCGACATCATCCGCGAAATCGGCAAACAAGGCCACGCGCTCGCCGCCATGGCGCGTGAGCTCGCCGTCTCCGCGCGCGACCTGCAAACCGCTTCGCAGGAGATCTCGACCACCACGGACCAGCTCTCGGAGGGAACCGAGCGCCAACGCCAGCTCATCGTCTCCGGCCGCGAGGACTCGGAAGCAGCGTCGGGTCTCGCGACCACGTTGCACGCGCGCGCGCAGGAAGCGGAGCGGCGAATAACCGAGATCGCCGTGCAGGCGCATCGCCGCGGCGAAGAGGTGTCGCGGGCGAGCACCTACTTGATGAATCTGCTCGTGCACATGGATCACGCGGCCGAGGTCGCGATCGAGCTCGATCGTGAATCACGGGAGATCGGCAAGCTCGTGGACGGGATCACGCGCATTGCGAGTCAAACCGATCTGCTCGCGCTCAACGCGGCGATCGAAGCCGCGCGCGCCGGTCAACATGGGTTAGGGTTCCGCGTCGTCGCGGGCGAGGTTCGGAAGCTCGCCGAGCAAAGCGCGCGATCCGCGGAGGAAGTGCGCACCCGTGTGCGCCAGACGCAGGGCCAGATCGGCCGGGTCGTGGAGGCGATGCAGCAAGGTCGTGTAGCGGCCCAAGGCGTCGGCAGCGTCGCCACCACCGTACAAGGTGCGCTCGACGCGATTTTCTCCGACCTCAATACGACGGTGCAGTTCGCGACCTCATTCGCGGCTGAAACCGAGAATCAGACGAAGCGCATGCGTGCGGTGCTGCGCCACATGGAAGAAGTCGCGGCGATCGCCGATGGCGCGGCAAGCGGTGCGCGACAGACGTCGGCCGCCACCGCGCATCAGTTCGCGTCCCTCGGCGAGCTCACAACGACGTCGCAGCATTTGTCAGAGGCCGCGACGCAGCTGGCACAGACGATCCGGCGCTTCCGCGTGAACGGGGGCAGCGGGGGAGGTTCGTCACCAACCGCGGAGTAAGGGCGCGTCTCCAAAATCCCACAGCAGAAACGCGATCAGCTTCGATCGGGGCGATGAAACGCCGCTCACGGGAACCTCGGCGCCGACCGATCCGGCGACGTGACCGAGGCGTGACAGCTTGATCCAGAGTTGGGGATAGAGGGAAAGGGCATTCGGGCCGGCGCGCGGCACGTCCCACCCCCCTTCGATCATCGGCACCAGACGTCTCGTGGCAATCGCATGGCTGATGCCCAGCCGGTACGACGCACCCGCAATCCCTCCGGCCTCTTCCCAACTCGCCACTGCCTGGCCTTGGATCGTGAAGCCGAGCCGTTCCACCCCGGCCGACAGGTACGGCGCCAGCTCCCACCGGTCGCGCCGGCCGAGTGGAGCCGTCACCTCGAGGCCGAGCGTGGCGAGCGCACGATGTTCGAGGCTGTGCCAGATGTTGTATTTGAGAGCACCGGCTACCGCCTCAAAGGGGCGGTCCAGTGAATCGAGGACGGTCGTCGCTTCTGCTTCGAACTGGAACCGACGGCCCAGTCGCCGTTCGTAAATCAGCTGCTGCTCGTATGCATGCGCGACGGCGATCAACTCATTCTCGGGGAAGGCCTTCTCGATGAGAAAGCCACGCGCAAAGTTCAGCTCGCCGGGCGGCCAGCCGTGGTCGCGACACAGCGAGCGCACGTACCGGACTACCGTACGGATTTGATCGGGTGTCGCACCCTCGTCGTACGCGGGCATATCGAGCGACAAGCCAAACGCCGCTCCGCCGCGCGTGACGATCCCGATCCAGCGGTCCTCTGTCTCGGCAGTAGACGCCGCGCACGACGCGAGATCCGCGGGCGGCACTTCGAGCTTGGTCGATGGCGCGGGCGTGCCGCGCGCATCGGCGCCATGGCAGCGACTGCACCATGCCGTATAGAGACTGTCGCCTTGCGCGCTGAGGCTAGATGCCCACAGCGCGGCGCAGGCGACGAGCCTCAGTATTCGCGCCACGGCTGATCTCCTCGATATCGGCGGTCTTGAGAGCGCCATCGCGGACGACGACGTGGCCGTCGACGACCACATGGCGAACGTCAGCGGGCTGGGCACTGTAAACGATCCGCGAAACCAGATCGGCGTCCTCGGGCTGGGCGTGTGGTTCTTGGAGATCCAATACGATCAAATCCGCGCACTTCCCCTCTTCTATAGAGCCGATCTCCGCTTCAAGCCCCAACGCGCGCGCGCCGCCAAGCGTGGCAAGCTCGAGCACCTGCGCGGCCGGCAGGGAATCCGGACCGTGGCGCGGCTTCTGAACCAGGGCCGCGAGCCGCATCTCCGCGAACGCGTCGAGCCGATTATTGCACGGAGCGCCGTCCGCACCGATCCCGATGCGGCAGCCGGCCGCGAGCATTTCGGGAATCGGCGCAATCCCGCTGCCCAGTTTCAGGTTCGAGCTGGGACAATGGACGACGTTGGTCGCCTGGCGCGCGAGGCGCGCAATGCTCTCTTTATCGACCCACACGCAGTGCGCCAGCGCGGCCCGCGGCCCCGAAATGCCGACCGAGTCGAGATAGGCGATTTCGTCATTGCCGCGTTCGCGTTTCACGAGCTCCAGCTCGAGCGGCGTTTCGGCGGCATGCGTGTGCACGACGGCGCCGGCCTTCTCAGCGAGATCGCTGACCGCCCTGAGCAACGGCCCAGTGCAGCTCGGCGCGAATCGCGGCGCAAAGCAGTAACGCAATCGGCCGCGCGCGCCGCCATGCCAACGCGCGCAGAGGTCCGCGCTCTCCTGCAACGCCTCGTCGGTTGATTCGCGCAGAGCAGACGGACTCGAGGAATCGTCCATGAGACACTTGCCCGCGGTCGCTCGTATGCCGATCGATTCGAGCGCCTCGAACGCGGCACCGGTATGGCGCACCGATTCCATGTCGAGAATCGCGGTCGTACCGCCGAGGAGCAGCTCCGCGGCGCCCAACATCGCCGACCAATAAATCGACTTCTCGGTGTGCGCCGCTTCGAGCGGCCAGATGCGCTGGGCGAGCCACGCCTCGAGCGTGAGATCCTCCGCCAGGCCCCGGAATAGCGTTTGACAGAGATGGATATGGGCTTGCACTAACCCGGGGAGAACGATCAGCCCCTTACAGTCGAGTATGACGGGCTGTTTTGTTCCAACCTTCCGACGTTCCAGCGTTCCAACGCTCTTGATTCGGCCTTTTTCTACGAGAATGTCGGCTTCCAGAATGCGCCGCGACGGATCCATTGTGACCACCCGGCCGCCGCGAAGCAGCAGCGACATCAGGAGATCCGCGGACCGGTAGCGGTCGAGTCTGCCGTGGGGGGCAAGTCGAAATATGCGGCGAGCTCGTCTTTCAGCTCGTCGTCGGTGTACACGCCCGCGAGAATGCGCTCCGCGGTACCCGGCTCTACCAGGACGTAACCGAACGGGTAGTCGACGCCCGACAGCAGAATCGTGCGCCGCTGGTGATTGGGCAGCGCCACGTAGATCGTCTCGGCGTTCGTCGGCAAGAGCTTGATGTCGTGCCGCTTGAGCGTCGGCGCGATGTGATCGGTGGCGTTGTTGAGGTCGTCGAGAGCCTGGGCCTGATCGTCGGCGCTCAAGGTGTCCGCGGCGGGCAGCCAGAAGACGATGACCGTCGGGCCGGTGACGACTCGCGGCGTGAGCAGCGCGTTGTCCCCAGAATCGTGAGCCGCCATGTCGCCGAGTGCGAGGCTGTCGCTGCGATTCGGAACGTAGGCATCGCGCGGTGCGGGCCGACATGATGAGAGGATTCCAATGATGCAAAGCGTTGCCAGACGCATGGCAGACAATATACTTGTCGCATGACGGCTCCCACGCCCGCTTCTACCAGACCGGCTCCGACTCCGGCCACTGCCGCGCCCGTCACGCCCGCGTTGGTGAAACGTCATCACTGGATCGTTCGTCTCACGCATTGGGCGACGTTCGTGTTGCTCGTCGGGATGATCGGGAGCGGGCTGCAGATCTATACCGCCTATGCGCGATTCGGTGAGCGCGGCGGTCCGTACTACATCAATCCGTTTCAGGATCGGGAGTTTCCTCGTTCCATCCGCCTCGGCGGATGGCTCGCGGGCGGATTGAATTGGCACTTCACGCTGATGTGGCCGTTCATCGCGGCAGGTCTGTTCTATCTCTCGTATCTCGTCGTCAGCGGCGAGTGGCGATCGTTGTTGTTCCGTCCGCGCGACATTCGCGGCGCAATCGAAATGCAGAAGTACTATTTGCGGCTGCGCAAGGAACATCCCGCGCAAGGCAAGCACAACCCACTGCAAAAACTCGCCTACACCTTCATCATTTTTCTTGGCGTGCTCTCCGTACTCACAGGCTTTGCCATCTACAAACCGACACAGCTCGCGTGGCTCACCGCTCTCTTCGGTGGCTTCCAGGCTGCGCGGTACTGGCATTTCTGGGCGGTGTGGTTTTTCACGGCGTTTCTCGTCGTCCACGTGATCCTCGTCTTCGTCGTCGACCCCGCGTCCTTGCGCGCGATGATCACCGGCTGGTATCGCGGCCGATTCCCCAGCCATGATTGACCGTCGCGGCTTGCTCCGGCTCGCCGCCGGCGCGGGCCCAGCGTCGCTCGTCGCCGCGTGTGGCTGGGATGGAGGCAATGCCATTCGGCCGGCGCTGCTCGACGTCAGTCGCCTGAACGACTGGGTGGGGGAGAAGATTCTATTCTCCGCGCATCGGCTCGCGCCGCAGTACCCAGTGTCGGAGCGCACCGCCCACTTGCCGAGCTATTTCATTTCGCCGATGACGCCGATGCTGAAGGATCCGGCAACGTGGCGGCTGCTCGTCACAGGGCTCGTGCGCCGGCCAGTGTCACTCTCACTCGACGATTTGAAAGCGCTGCCGCGGACGACGTATACCGTCAAGCATCACTGTGTCGAGGGGTGGTCCGCCATCGCGACCTGGCATGGCGTCCCGGTCTCCACGATCGTCGAGCGTTGTGAGCCGCTGCCCGAGGCCCGCTTCATCCGGTTCGTCTCTTTCGATTCCGATTATTCGAACGGCTGGGATTTGGCGAGCGCGATGCATCCGCAGACGATTCTTGCGTACGGCATGAACGACAATCCACTCCCACCGGCGCACGGCGCACCACTGCGACTCTACTCGCCGACGAAGCTCGGCTACAAGCTGACGAAGTATCTCGTCTCGATGACGTTCACCGCACAACGACCCGGCGGCTATTGGGAGGATCAGGGATACCCATGGTTCGGCGGAGTCTGACGCTCCTGATCGTCGTTGCCGCACTGGCGTGCCGCAAGAATCGCGATATGGCCGACCGCGCGGTCATGCCGCCGGCTGACTCCGCGATGATCAAGAACCCCATGAAGGCCGACAGCATGTTGGACACGATGCCGGGCGGTGAGATGGCGCGGGGGAACGACAGCGCCACGATGCACCTGCTGAAAAAGAAAAAGCGGATGTAATTCGGGGTTAGGTCAGCCGATGCGCGCCAGCGCATCGTGCATCTCTGACGCGGTCGCAAAGCGCCGCTCACGATCTTTTGCCATCGCCTTGAGAATGACTATCGCCAGAGCCTCCGGTACGTCCGCGTTGAGTGTGCGCGGATTGGGCGGCTCCTCTTCCAAATGCTTCGCGACGAGCGCCCACGTCGTGTCTGCTTCAAAGGGCAGACGGCCAGTCAAACACTCGAACAGCACCACGCCAGCCGAATAGAGATCGCTGCGGGGATCGAGATCGGCACCGGAGAGCTGCTCGGGCGACATGTAGTCCGGCGTTCCGATCGAGAGCCCCGCCTCGGTCAGCCCTTTGCCCTGGGGCGGATTGGCGAGCCGCGCGATACCGAAGTCCATCGCCTTCAGAAAACCGCTGGGATCGACGACCATGTTATGCGGTTTGATGTCGCGGTGAATAATCCCTTCGGCATGCGCGACTTCGAGCGCTCGACAGAGCTGTTTGCCGACGGTCAGCGTCACGGCGACCGGCAATCGCCCGCGTGATGCGATGAGCTGCTTGAGGGACGTGCCTTCGACGTACTCCATCGTGAGGTAGTACATCCCATTCACTTCGCCGAGGTCGTACGTGCGCACGACGTTGCGGTGCGCGATGCGGCGGGCGAGGCGAATCTCCTGCTTGAAGCGATCGAGCGCGACCGTGCCGCCCGCCATCGCTTCCGGCTTCAGCGTCTTGATCGCAACCGGCTCTTGGAGCTCGCGATCGAACGCCCGGTAGACGACGCCCATTCCTCCGGCGCCGAGCATCTCTTTCACCTCGTAGCGGCCGGCGAACACCGCGCCCGGTCGTAATTGACCTCCACCCGCGTCCCTGACGACGGTGGGCACGGACTCGAGCGGCTGCGTGGCCGCGGCGCCGGACGCGGCCATCATGTAATCGACCAGCGCCGCTTTCTCCTTCAGGTCCTCGACGAGGCTCTTGAAGGCTTGCGACAGCATGCCGATCTCGTCCTTCGATTTCACGTCGATGTTGACGCTGTAGTCGCCGTCCTGCACCTGCCGGGTCGCCAGCGCGAGTCGCCGGACCGGCCCGCTGATCTGGCGGGCCTGCACGAACGCGAAGACCAGCGCCAGCACGATCCCCAACCCAATCGCGAAGAGCATCGTGCGCCGCAGCGCATTGAATGCCGCCAGCTCCGCCTCGCGCGAGCGCAGCGCCACGAAGCCGCCTCTGACGTCGCCGCCCGGGGAACGGATCGCGCCCGCGAGCCCGATAAGGTGCTGGCCATCCATCGACGCGGTGAGCGCCATTCCCGCGCCACCCGTGTCGGCGGCGAGCGACTCGGCGCGGACCGCGTCCCGTAATACCGGCCCGATCTCCTGCGCGGGAACCGTGCTGCCGACCACCACCGGGCGACTGAGCGTGTCGAGCGAGAAGAACACCACGTCGGAATTGGTGGTCTGCTTGATCGCCTGGGCGAGCGAATCGTCGATTTGATACGTTGCGACCAGCGCGCCCAGCGGCGCCGCGGTGGGGCGGTCGCGCAGCGGCGTCCCGATCGCGATGAACATCGTGCCCCTCACGTCATCGAGCCACGCGCCGCTCGTCTGATCGCCGCTCAGCGCATTGGCAACGAGCGGCGCCACCGACAGGTCCCGATCGTATTGCTCCCGATAGTCGGTGCGTGCGATGAGAATCCCCTCGCCGGTCGTCACCAGGACCCACGCCGCGCCGATCAGCCCGCGCACGTCGTCCGCCTGATCGAGCGCTTCGGCACGCTCCCGCTGGTTCAGGAGCCGCTGGCGGTATTGGGGCACGTCGGTCGCGACGGTGCTGGCGCGGCTGAGCGTACGCGTGCGCGCGGCCAGATAGTCGTCGACCGCGCGGCGCGTGGCCCGGAGGGCTCCGTGAATCGACGCGTCCGCAGTGCGGTTCGCCTGAAGGGATGTGAGGCCGAACGTGACGCCGAGCACCGCCACGACCAGCAGGGTCGAAGCGAGAAAGATCTTGGCCGTCAGTCCGAACGCCGGTTTAGTAGCGCTCGAGTCCGGCATTGGTGGGATAGTCGCGTCCGTACTTGTTGCGGTGGGGCTCCCAATGATAGCCGCGCGCGTTCAGCGCGATTTGCACCACGGAATCGCCACCCGCGGTCACGTCCCGCACGACCTCCGTTGGAATGCGCTCGTGCCAGACGTGCAGCCGGTAGCGGCCCGGCGGCACGTTGTCGATCGTGAAGCTGCCGTCGGTCCCGGGCTGCGCGTAGTACCGGTTCGCCATGACCTGCACGTAGGCGACCATGCGCGGATGCACGTCGCAGTACACGCGCACGAGTCCCGAATTCGTGAAGGTATGGCTCTTGGCTTCACCGCGGCCGTACAGGCCGAGGTCGAATTGATTCGGCTCGCTGACCGAGAAGACATTGTGATTGAAGGGATCATGATTCGGAAAGCGCACCGTCGAACCGAGGGGGACGACCACCACATGCGGCGCGTACGTCTTGTCCGTGATGGCAATCTCGACGGTCACCGGTTTCACCGGCGCCGCGGCGTTTCCCTCGAGGTACAGCACCGCATCGCCGAGATCGGGCGACGGCGTGTTGTCCTTCTCGAGGATCACGATTCTGCCGGTCACGTGCGCGCCGCGTGTCGCGGGACCTTGGACCGCGCTGAGTACCAGCAGGAGTGTCAGTGGGAACCGTTGCATCTGAGGGCGTGAGCTTAGTGTATTGCCACCAAACTCGCCAGCAGCATCTAGTCGAGTCCCGGCGGTTTTTGATGCTTCGCGCGCCGGCGGTATCCCTTCTTGGAACGGTGGACCTTATGGGCTGGAGTCTTCAGGCGTCCCTTCACGGGCGCATCCGGATTCGGCACCCGCACGACGACTTTGTTCTTCTGCCGCTTGCGGCTCATCGTCCGATACGCTGTCTGATCTGCCGCGCGTGGTGCCGCGCGTGGATGAGGTGGAACCGCATCCATTCCTTCAGCGTGAGATCGCCCAGGCGCGGGTGTTTGACGAATAGGTCGCCGCCTCGGCGCGGCAGCAGCTCCCGCTCGAGGCCGTTCCACGCAGCCACGCCCGCGAGGAAATGCGGCTCCGCAACAGCACGCGGCGTCTGCGGTGGGGGGACCGTACGTTCCGGCGCCTTCCGGCCCGGCGGAAACCAACGCAAGCCGAAGACGAACAGCTTCGCGATCTTCTCGGCCGGCGTCCGCGGCCGCCGCGCCATCGGGGCGTGATTGCGGCGCTCTGCGAACTTGGCGGCGCTGAAGGTCAAACCGAGCGCCAGGTGCTCGACGATCTGCGCCGGCGTCCATTTCCCTTCGGGACCGCGTTCCCAGTCGCTATCGGTGCGGCCGCGTAGCGGGCCGAGCACAAGTGTTGGCAGCTCTTCCAGCCGACCACTACCTTCCATCCGACTCGACATGCGGGGAATCTGCGAGTGAACCTGCTACGCCGCCACCCGATCGCGATCGGGCTGGTACTCCTCCTCCTCGTCACTGCCTTTCATCCGCTGCCACCTGTCGTCGATGCCATCACGGGCTCCGCTCCCGGTGATGTCGACCTCGATCGGCCGACCATGTACGTGGCGCTCGCGCCGTTTTCCAACACGCTCGATGCGCTCACCTTCTTCAGCGCGGCTCGCGCCGTATGGGCGGTTGTGGTCTGGATTCTGGTGCTCGCTGCGTGGGGCGCATTCCTGGCAGGGACACGGCGGCAGCGGATCGCACGCGCGCTCGCCGGTCCACTGACGCTCCTGGTACTGGGCGTCGCGGCGGTGTTGCTCCCCCGCCCCGTTCCGCGACTGACGACGACCGATTCCGGCGCGACGATCATCGACTATCACGCGCACACGCAGGCCTCGCATGATGGGCGCCCCGGCTGGACGCTGGCGAAGCTCGCCGCCTGGCACGAGCGACAAGGCTTCGAGGCGAGCTACGTCACCGATCACAACATCGTCTATGACGGCTCGCTCCCACTACCTCCGGGAACGTCGATCAGCCTGTTGCCCGGCGTCGAGTGGAGCGTGTACGGCCAGCATGTCGTCGCGATCGGTCCGGTCGAGCCGCTGCCGCGCGACAGTTTCGGCGGAAATACGCAGCGCATGGTGCGCATTTTCGCCGCCATCGAGCGTCAGGGCGCCATCAGTATCGCTTCGCTCCCGGAATACTGGCGCAATCACCGCGAAGACCTCGGCGCATTCGTCATCGCGGGGGTCGATGGGTTCGAGATCGTGAATTGTGCTCCCAAGGCGTTGAGTTTCCCGTCGGCGGGACGCAGCGAAGTGCTCGCGCTCGCGGCGGGTCACGATCTCCTGGTCGTGGGCGCGAGCGACAATCACGGCTGGGGCCAGGTGACGTGCGTGTGGAATCTGTCGCATCCCGGCGCGCAGGGATTTCACACGAACCGTGTATTCGCTCGCTCCCTGGCGATGGTTCAGGGGGACTGGCTGGCGTGGACGGCACCCGTGACGCAACCCTGGTTCATGTTTCGCTCGCTGAGCTGGAGCGAACGTGTGAGCTGGCTAACGTGGGTGGTGGTCATTCTTCTATATCGTGCCATGCCGCGCCGGCAGGGACAGGGAGCCGGCATCGGGATCCTGGCGCGCTCGTTGGGCCGGCGCTCCCCCCGTGAGTCCATTGGCGACGAGACCCCCACGTAACGACGTGGCTGGATACTCGGGCCGGCCTCTCGTCGACAAGCTGGGAATCAAGCCCGGTATCCGCATCGCCATCCTCAACGCGCCGAGGGGCTACCGCGCGACGCTCGGCAAATTACCGGCGGGAGTGCAAGTGGTCGCGGCGGCGCGAGGCATTCTCTCGTTCATTCATCTTTTCGTCGTCAGTCGCGCGATCCTCGAAACCAAGATTCCCGCGCTGCTCCGGGCTCTCACGCCCGACGGCAGCCTCTGGATTTCCTGGCCAAAGCAAGCCTCGGGAGTAGAGACCGACATCACCGAAGACGTCGTCCGCGCGGTCGCGTTGCCCACGGGTTTGGTGGACGTGAAGGTCGCGGCGATCGACGACGTCTGGTCGGGGCTGAAGCTGGTGCGCCGGATCAAGAACCGGTGATCTACTTTGCGTTATAAAGTACTTGACAGCAGCACGCCGCGCGTCCTAGCTTTCCCCGCATGACCGCCCCGCGGCCGTTGCACGACCGGGCTCTCGACAATCTCCAGTTCATCCGCTCCACGATGGAGCGGGCCGGCTCGTTCACGGCCGTTCCCGGCTGGGGCATGGTGCTCCTGGGCCTCACCGCGCTGGCGGCGGCGGCGTATGCCGGTTCCCTGCCCGCCGGCGCGGCATACGGTGAGTACGAGCGCCACTGGCTGCGCACCTGGCTGCTCGAAGCGGTGCTCGGCGCGATGATCGGCGGGTTTGCCCTGGTGCACAAAGCGAAGCGCGCGGGTGACGCGCTGGTGTACGGACCGGGACGGCGCTTCGGACTCAGCGTCTTGCCCCCGTTCATCGTCGGCGGCCTCCTCACCTTCGTCCTCTACGACACCGGTCAGATCGCGCGGCTTCCCGCGCTCTGGCTGTTGTGCTACGGCGCCGGCATCGTGACCGGCGGCGCCTTCTCGCTGCGCATCGTCCCAGTGATGGGAACGTGCTTCATGGTGCTCGGTGCGGTGGCCCTGTTCACGCCGGCGCAGTGGGGGGGGTTGGGGGGGTGGGGGGGGGACGCCTGGCTGCTTGCCGCGGGCTTCGGCGGCCTGCACATCGTGTTCGGACTGATCATCGCGCGGAGGTACGGTGGCTAAGAGCAACACAGCAAGAATCGCTCGTGCGGAAACGGAGCGTATGGTGAAAACCAAAGCGCAACCCGCCCCGGCCGATCTCGACCGGCTGATCCACGAGCGGGTGCGGCTGGCGATCGTGAGCGCGCTCGCCGTCCGTGACACCCTCACGTTCAACGAGCTGAAGGCGCTGCTCAACACGAGCGACGGCAATTTGAGCGTGCACGCGCGCAAGCTCGAGGACGCGGACTACGTCACGTGCGTCAAGTCGTTCGCAGGCCGCGTCCCCAAGACGGAATACCGACTCACCGCCCTCGGCCGGCGGGCGCTCGAGCGCTATCTCGATCACATGGAAGCGCTGATTCGCGCGACGCGCGCGCGCTGACGTGCCCTCTCTTTTTTTGCGGAATCGCTTTATGACACAAAGTACTTCTTTTCACGTGGCTATCATCATGGACGGCAACGGACGCTGGGCGACACGCCGGGGCTTGCCGCGCGTGGCCGGCCATCGCGCGGGCGTTGAAGCAGTGCGGCGTATCGTCCGGGCGGCGCCCGACCTCGGCATCACCGCGCTGACGCTGTACGCCTTTTCCTCCGACAACTGGAGCAGGCCGCCGGTGGAAGTCACCGCGCTGATGCGGTTGTTCGCGCGCTACCTGCACCGGGAAGTACCCGAGCTCGTCGCCCAATCTGCCCGGCTCTCGATCATCGGTCGCCGAGACCGGCTGCCCGCGGCGCTCGTCAGCGCTATCGTCGACGCCGAACAGGCCACGAGCGGTGGAACGCGAATCGATCTGCGGATTGCCGTCGATTATTCGGCCCGCGCAGCCATTCGCAGCGGCACGCTGCTTCCCGACGTGGATCTCCTGATCCGAACGGGCGGCGAGCAACGGCTCTCTGACTTCCTCCTGTGGGAGTGCGCGTACGCCGAGCTGTGGTTCACAGACACGATGTGGCCCGATTTCAGCGCAACCGAGCTGGCCGGCGCGGTGCGAGACTTCCGCGCGCGCGATCGCCGGTTCGGCGGCCTCTCGACGCAGGCGGCGGTCTGAACGCGCTCAGTCCCCGCACCCGCTTGGGTCTCGACATCCTCGGGGTCGCCGCAGGAGCGGGCGTCGCCGGTGACGCGCTGCTGCGCGCGATGCCGTGGGGCCTGAATGTCATGCTCTGCACCGGCGTCCTCGTCGGCGGCGGAGTATGGCTGGTGCGCCGTCATCACCTCCAACCCGGACCGGATGCTCCGTGGCTTGCGATTACCGCGCTGCTTTTGGGCGCGGCGTTCCTCCGGAGAGACGCGGCAGTCCTTACCAGGTTCGATATGCTGGCGCTGTTCATCACGCTGTGTCTGGCGGCGTCGAGCCTCCAGGGCGAGCGGATCGGTGGCTGGCGCTTGCTCGACTATCTGCGCGCCGGCGTCACCGCGACAGCCGGCAGCATCGCGGGTGGGATGTTGCTTGTCGGTCGGGACGTCCAGTGGCAGGAGCTGCCGCGGGAAGGTCGGCTCCGGAACATTCGCGCCATTCTGGTCGGCCTGCTCGTCGCTGCTCCCTTGCTCGTCGTATTCGCGGCGCTCTTCTCGTCGGCTGATCAGGTCTTTGGCAATGTCCTCACGAATCTGTTCGCGTTCGACATTAACAGTCTCGTCAGTCACACGGTTTTCTTCTGTTTCTGGGCGGTGATCACGGCCGGCTACCTGCGGTGGAGTCTGCTTGGCCAACCCGTCGCCATGCCGCAGGGCGCGAGCGACCTGCGACTCGGACTCGTTCCCCTGGCTACCGCACTCGGCCTTCTGAACGCGCTCTTCCTGTTGTTCGTGGTGGTTCAACTCCGCTACTTCTTCGGTGGTGCAGCCCTCGTCCAAGTCACCACCGGTCTGACGTATGCCGAATACGCGCGCCAGGGATTCTTTCAGCTGGTGACCGCCAGCGCGCTCGTGTTGCCGGTGTTGCTCGGCGCCGACTTCCTGGTCCGTGGTGGCACGACCGTCGCAATCCAGACGTTCCGGCGGCTCGCCGGTCTGCTGCTCATTCAGCTGGCCGTCATCATGGCATCAGCGTTCGAGCGGATGCGATTGTACGTGGACGCGTTCGGTCTCTCGGAGATCAGGCTGTACGCGACGGCGTTCATGGTCTTGCTGTTCGGCGTGTTCGCCTGGTTTACGTGGACAGTGCTTCGGAGTAGGCGCGAGCGGTTCGCGTTGGGCGTCCTCATGCAGGGATTCGGGATCCTCGCCGCGCTCCACGTCATGAACCCCGATGCCTTCATCGTCAAGACAAATCTCAGCCGTCCCGTTGCCGAGCGTCCGTTCGATGCCCAGTACGCCCTGACGCTCGGTGCCGATGCAGTCCCTGCTCTAATCGATGCACTGCCACGACTCGGGGCTGCGGACCGCCGCGTTGTCGTCTGCGGTCTGGTGAGTCGTTGGAATAAGGAAGACGCCGATTGGCGGACCTGGAACTGGAGCCGCGCGCGGGCGCGTCGACTGGTGAGCCACGACGCCAGTGTACTTCGGCAGACGTGCACAGCCGCGATCAAGGAGATGCACCATGATCACTGATGGCCTGAATCCATTCACGGTGCTGTTGTTTCTTGGCTCCGTACTTGCCGCCGGGGCTCTAACGGTGACCTATGTTTTCGCACGAATCACGAAGCGCGAGCAGATCGCTTGGATCAGCCTGCGCGTGCTGCTCGGTGGCGTGGGCGCTTATGCCGTGCTGTTGATTTGCTTCTCAGCTGCGAGCCACAGTCGCGTGCTCGCTCCCGGCGAGGAAAAACACATCTGCGAGGTGGACTGTCACCTCGCGTACTCCGTCGCCGCAGTAAAGTCGGAGATTCTCCAGAGCGGCCAGGTGCGTCACGTCGTCACGGTGAAAGTGCGGTTCGACGAGCAGACGATAGCGCCGTGGCGTCCGAAGGACGCGTCCCTATCGCCGAACCGTCGCTATGTGGCGTTGGTGGATACGCAGGGCAACCGGTATCCGGGTTCAACCGACGGGTTGCGACGGCGTCTGATTCCCGGCGAATCGTACACCACCGATCTCGTCTTCGACGTTCCCGCGAACGCGGGACAGCTGCGGCTCATCCTGCGGAACGCTGATCCTGAAAGTGCCTTCATTATCGGTCATGAAAACAGTTTCCTGCACGGCAAGACAACTTTTCAATTGCCGGGATAGCTTAGATTGCGAGGTCATGCTTCGTATAACTCAGGTCGACGCGTTTACCAACCGCCCTTTTGCGGGCAACCCGGCCGCAGTCTGCATTCTTCCCAACGCCGCTGAACCAGCTTGGATGCAGAACGTCGCGCGCGAGATGAACCTCGCCGAAACCGCTTTTCTCGTTCGTCGCCAGGATGGATACGACCTGCGCTGGTTCACGCCGGCCGTCGAAGTCGATCTTTGCGGCCACGCAACGCTCGCAAGCGCGCACGTGCTCTGGGAAGAAGGCCATCTCACGCCAAATACCCGGGCCCGCTTCTACACGAAGAGCGGCCTGCTCACCGCCGATCGCCGCGACGCCTGGATCGAGCTCGATTTCCCGGCAACCCCAGCTTCCCCCGCGCCACCGCCAGAAGGGTTGATCGAAGCGTTGAGAATCAAACCACGTTTCGTGGGGCGCAGCCGCTTCGACTATCTCGTCGAAGTGGACAGCGAGTCGACCGTGCGAGAGCTCGATCCGGATCTCGGCGCACTCGGCCGCGTCGCCGCCCGCGGCGTCATCGTCACGAGCCGGGCGAACGGGGACCCCGAGTACGACTTCGTATCGCGCTTCTTCGCGCCGCAGTCCGGCGTCCCCGAAGATCCCGTCACGGGCTCGGCGCACTGCGCGCTCGCGCCGTACTGGTGCGAGAAACTCGGCAAGCAGTCGCTGACTGGTTACCAGGCGTCGGCGCGCGGCGGCATTGTGCGCGTCCGGCTCGACGGAAGCGGGCGCGTGCGCTTGGCCGGGCAGGCGGTGACGGTGTTGCGCGGTGAGCTCACCGCCGACAAAATGGCTTCGTGACCGAACCCAAACGAACCAATCGCGTAACCGGATATCTCCTCGCGCTCGCCGCCGGCGCGACGTGGGGAACGACGGGGCCGCTGTCGACGGGCCTGTACGATCTCATGCCGGCGACGAGCATCGGCTTCTGGCGCGTGCTCATCGGCACGATTGCATTGGCCATCTGGGGATTGCTCTTCCGTCGCGAGCTGTTCCGCGCAGATCGCCAGGCGTGGCTGTTGGTTGGATTGGGTGGCGGCGCTCTCGTCGCGCTGTTCGAGATCGCGTATCAGTTCGCGATTGCGGGCGTCGGCGTCGCGGGTGCGGCGGCCCTGCTGTACACCGCGCCGGTCATGGTCGCCGTGCTCGCCCGCATCATTCTCAAGGAAGAGCTTTCGGCAACGCGCATTGCGCTTGCGGTCGTCGTCATGATCGGCGTGGCGCTCACGGTGACCGGCGGCAGCAACGCCGGCGCGGAGGCGGCGCGCATGGGCATCGCAGCCGGGATTGCGGGTGGATTGCTGTCGGCGCTGAGCTACGCGTTGACGACGCTGATGGGCCGATATGCCGCGCCACGCTACGGTGTCCTCAAGGTCTTGTTCCTCGAAGCGATTGGCGGTGTCGTGCTCATCTGGATCGCCCTGTCGATCTGGGGCCGTCCGCCGGCCTGGCCGCCGTCGCCGCCGGCATGGCGCGGTTTGCTGGGACTCGCCGCGGGATCGGTGATCGCCGCCAATATTTTCTTCTTCGGAGCGGTGAAAAGAATCGAGGCAGCGCCGGCATCAGTGGCCGCCACGGTCGAGCCGGTTGTGGGGGCGCTGCTCGCGCTCACACTTTTCAGCCAGCGCTTGACACTGCTCGGATGGGTCGGCCTCGCGATGGTCGTCGGCGGCGTCGCGGCCGGCTACGTCAAAGAAGGACTAAAACAGCAGCTCGAGCCCCAGGCGGAAGAGCCGGGGCGGCCCGTATGAGAACAGCGGCTGCGAAAAGTCGCGGGCCGCGGCGAGATAGAGCGGAAATAGCTCGTTCCGCCCTTCGATGAGACCGTTGTGGTCGAGGTCTGCGGCCGGCCGATAGCGCGGCGACTCGTAGGGAATTGCTTCCGGATGCGCCTGATACGCGCGCTCGGCTAGACCGGCCAGTCCCGCCGAATCGATCTGTGGCTCCCCTGTGTCGCGTCGCACGGCTTCGATGTTCCGCCGGTTCGTCAGATTCCGAATATCGATGTAGAGCGCTCCTTCCCGTCCCGCGATACGCAAGGGCCGTCTCAAGAGCATGTCGATGGTCCACACCGGTGGCAGGCGGTGACTGTTCGGCAGACCGATCAGCGTATCGCCCGTCGCATTGGTCATGCTGAAGGGCAAGCCCGAGCTGGCGCGCACGATCGTTGCGGCTTCCAGTCGCGCGAGCGGGAACGCGCCCGCGATGCGCGGACCCCAGCCGGCCGGCACACGACCCTGACCGATGATCGTCACGTTGTGACGGCGGTCGTAATCGAGTGGAAACTGCACGCGCGCCGGATTGATCGTGTCGCCCGTCGGACCGATTCGGATCCGTCGCACCAGCTGGAATGCGTTCGTCGCCGTCGCGTTCGCACTCTGCAGAGAGTACGCAGCCCGCAGGCCCCACCAATCGACGAAGGCACGCTCGAAGATCAGCTCCGCGCCTTTCACATTCCCAAAATCGAAATTGCCGAAGACGCTGGAGTCGGGATTGACGCCGAGGGGGATCGATCCGACGAGTCCGTCGAGCAACTTGTTGAAGACGTTCACGCGCACCGTCGTGTTGGGACGCGGGCGGGCACGCACCGAGAACTCGTATTGCGTGGCATCCTCAAAGCCGATGTTCGGACTGCCGCGGCGGAATCGCCCCGTGCGCATCGTATCGTCGAACGCTGCGTCGACGAGATACTGAAAATCGGGCGCCTGAGAGAATCGCCCCCAGCTCGCCACCACCGTCGCTCCCTTGAGGACGGTCGAGAAAGCGAGACGGGGATTGAGGCTGCGCCGGGCACCGACAGTTGATCCGGGAATGCCGCCACCGGGGTCGAATTGGTCGTAGCGGACGCCCAGCGAGACGACGAAATCCTCGCCGTGGAGCTGGCCCTCGACGTATCCCGCCGCCGACGTCGGCGAGAAACTCGACGCCGCGGCGGGTGGCACGCTATTGCCGACCGGCAGGTATCCCAGCACCCGTTGGAACGTCCGCACCTGCTGGCGTGAGACTTCGGCGCCGAAGTACACGTCGCTCCGCGGCCCGCCCACGCTGAAATCCATTTGCCCGCGCAGCTCGCGATAGCGGTTCCACGTGATCTCGCCGCTGGAACCGGCGGCGAGGAAGAAGGCGGGCACTCCCCAGGGCGAGCGATCCGTCAGCGTGGGTGTCTGCATCCCGGGGAGCACATCCCGAGCGGCGATCGTGTCCTGCGCGCGCGCCACTCGCTCACCGACGAACTGAAATGATCGTCCCGTGATCGCGCCGAATTGATACGGCGGCTGATCGGTGAGTGTCCCGCGGATGAATTGCCGCGCGAAGTAGCCAACGCGCAGATCCGCGGTCAGCGCGTTCGTGGCGCGTTGGAGATGCGCGCTCAAGAGATCGCCGCTCACGCGCCGGCCGGGCGCCCACTGCGTGTCGTACTTGTACGCGGGATCGTACAGCAGCCGCTGATCAGCCGACCGGAGGGCAAACAGGCGTGCCGTGTACGGGCCGCCGAGCGGCACGCGAAGCTTGGCCGCGGCGTCGTAGCGCTCGCCGCTGTTATGCGGCAGGAGCGCAGGATTGTCGTGCCGCGGATCGCGTGGATCGGCCGGCGCGGGGGCGTTCACCGGGTCCGCATCGAGCCGGCCTTCCGCGTCGATGACCGCGACGAGACCGGCCCCTCCCGGCAGCGGTCCACTTGCCGAGAGGACAGCGCGATCGAGTCCGAGATCGGCGCCCCCACTGAGCGGACGATCAGTCTCGTAGGCCGCGCGTCCGCCCCAATGCTCGTCGCCATCCTTCGTGACCACGTTGACCAATCCCGAAATCGCTTGTCCATAGCGCGCCGAAAAGCCGTTCGTCGCGAGCGAGGCTTCGGTGAGGAGGTCCGGGGGGATCCGCACACCCAGCGGGCCGGTGGAGGCATCGAGCTGATTCTTGATGCCCAGACCGTCGAGGACGAATGCCTGCTGTCCCAACCTGCCGCCGCGGTAGCTCTCGCCGACCGCGCCGGCGGACAGGGCGATCGCTTCTTCCACCGTCGTCACCGGGAAGCGGCGCAGCTCGTCGCCGCTGATGCGCTGGACCGTTGCGACGATCGCGGGATCGAGGATCGAATCGGCGAACGCTTCTACCACAACCGGCTGCTGGATTGTGTACACGTCGATCACGAAATTCACGATCGAGATCTGCCCGGCGCGCACCAGCACGCTGTCGCGCCGCGCCGATTCGAAACCGATCGCCCGGACCGTGACCAAATGCCAGCCGCTGCGGACCTCGCGAATCCTGTAGAAACCGGAGCTGTCAGAGTGCGTGACCCAGCGACCATCGAGGCCAATCTCGGCGCCCGCGAGTCCCGTGTGACCGTCGCGCTGCCGTACGTGGCCGCTGATCGATCCACCGGTCTGCGCGGCGCCGGTCTGTGCCGCGATCACACAGCCGACAAGCGCCAGACCGAGGACCGCAGCACGAGAGCTCAAGGCAGTTGGAACAGCCACAGGTCGCTCGTGGGCGCAACATTCCAGGCGGCGACCACAAGGCGTTTGCCATCCGGCGCCACCTGTGGACGCCGGAACCTCCACGCCGCATTTCCCAGCTGCGTTGGAGGGCTGCCGAGAATCATGAGGTATAACGGCCCGCCGCGGTCCGGCTGCGAGGCACCCAGCACCGAATCGACGAAGTAGCTGACGTCACCACCCACCACTGCGGCGAGCCTGTTCCTCGACACGCTCACGTCGCGCGCGATGCCGGCCGCACCGAAGTCGTAGATGGTGTCGGTCCGGCTGCTTGAAAACACGTGACGATAAACGCGCGAGTCGCCGTCTCGGGTGAAATACAGCGTATCCCCCGACCGGTCGGCGGCCAGCGACGACGCGCTGTCCCCATTCTGGAAGCGACTGAGGCCGACAACCGCAGTCGTGAAGTCGATAATCACGGTCTCGATTCCCGTTCGCACCGTATCGGGCGGACAGCCATGACACTGTGGATAGGTGACGCGCTCGCCCACGGCCGCCAGACGATTGCGGCCGAGCCATGTGAGGTGAGACAATCCGTCAAAGGTCGTTCCCCACGGTGCCGTAAAGGGAAGCCGCTGCAGCACCCTGACATCGTTGGGATCCGCGACGGGCGCGACGACGAGCTGCTCCGCATCTGGACCAAGGCGAAAAACCGCTCGCGTGTTGCTGGCGCGGACATACGCGATTTGACTATCTGCGGATAGTGCCGTCTCGTCGAAAACGTTCAGCGAATCGTCCGCTGCGCTGGTCCGGCACACGTACCGACTGATGGCGCCACCCGCCGCAGGCAGAAATGCGAGACAGTAATCCCCGTCGGCCCGGTCCAGACGTTGTGCGGTGTAGACGATTTCAGCGCTCGTGGATGACCACGCCGGCATGAGGTCTTGTCCGGGGTTGTAAGTCAGTCGCGCGGGATTGCCCGGAGTGAGAATTCCCGACGGACCGTAGGCTCCAGGACGAAACGGTGCCGTGTGCTCGCAGGCAGCGAGCGCGCCCGCCATGGCGATCGCGAAACGGATGCGGAGATGGGCGTGCATGTTCGTGGTCCGAGAATCTACGCGTGCCCGTGCACTCGCGCGCTACGGCACCGCGGACTGAGGCGTGGGTACATTTCTGTTCACCGCGCTCTCTATCCCAAGGATCTGCCATGCTCGTTCTGTCGCTCGTGCTCGCGACGTTGCAGCAACCCGCGCAAACTCCCGCCGCGCTGCCGCCGTTGCCCACCGCGCGCACCGACACCTCGCCGTTCCGGCGCCTAGCGCTACCGACTCCGACGCTACTGCGGGAGGGATCGGGCCGGCCGGGCCCGCGATACTGGCAGCAACGGGTCGACTACACGATCGCAGTCACGCTGGACACGGCGACGCACACCATCGCGGGCCGCGAGACGATGCGCTACACCAACCACTCGCCCGACACGCTGCGCTATGTCTGGCTGCAGCTCGATCAGAATCTCTTTCGTGACGACAGCCGCGGCGCGCTGCTGAATCCGCCCGATGCGCGCTTTGCGGCGCGTGGCTTCAAGGGTGGGTTTGTGATCGATGGCGTACGTGCCGTCGGGCCGTCAGGCCGTCAGGCCGCCAGCAGCGCGATATTGCGCACGACGGAGAACGGCACAACAATGCGCGTGGAGCTCGACCGCGCGCTGGCGCCGGGAGGCGTCACGTCGCTCGAGATCGGCTACTCGTTCCAGGTTCCGGAGCACGGCGCCGATCGCATGGGACGCGAGCGGTTCCCGCAAGGGTGGCTGTATGAGATCGCCCAATGGTATCCGCGCTTCGCCGTCTACGACGACGTGCGCGGCTGGAACACGGAACAGTACCTCGGCCAGGGTGAGTTTTACCTCGAGTACGGCAACATCGATTTCGCGATCACGGTCCCGCGGGGATTCATCGTCGCCGGGACCGGGCGGCTGACGAATCCGCTCGAAGTGCTGACGGCAACCGAGCGCGAGCGACTCGCGCGAGCGCTGCGCTCCGACTCGACGGTGGCCATCATCGCGAGGAGCGAGGTCGGACAGGCATCGACCCGACCGGCGGGAACGGGCGCGACACTCACCTGGCGTTTCTCGGCGAATAACGTGCGCGACGTGGCCTGGGCGGCCGCGCCCAACTTCATCTGGGACGCGAGCGGCTGGAGCGGCATCCTGATGCAGTCGTTCTATCCGCCGGTCGCTGACTCTCTCTGGCGCGAATCGACGAAGCTGGTTCGCCATTCGATCAAGCATTATTCGGAGAAGTGGTTTCCGTACCCCTATCCGACCGCGATCAACGTGAACGGGCCGGTGGGCGGCATGGAGTACCCCATGATTGTGTTCTGCGGCAATCGGCGGAGTACCCGAGGGCTCTTCGGTGTCACGACGCACGAGCTCGGGCACCAATGGTTTCCGATGATCGTGGGCAGCAACGAGCGGCTGTACGCGTGGATGGACGAAGGGTTCAACACGTTCATGAACACGTACTCTGCCCGTGCGTTCTATCACGACACCACCGGCCCGGGCGGCAGCGGCATCGACAACTGGGCGGGTTTCGCGGGGAGCGGGCGCGACGAGGCTCCCTCCATCATGCCCGCCGACCGCGTGCCGGGCTTCCTCCTCGGCGCCGCCGCGTACAGCAAGCCCGCCGTCGGCCTGTTCCTGCTGCGTCACTCGATCCTCGGGGACACGACCCGGTTCGACGGCGCGTTCCGGGAATACATCCGCCGCTGGGCGTTCAAGCATCCCACGCCGGCGGACTTCTTCCGGTCGATGGAAGACGGCGTCGGAGAGGATCTGTCGTGGTTCTGGCGCGGCTGGTTCTATCGAACCGACGTCGTCGATCAGGCGGTGGACTCGATCCTCACCGCGAGGGACTCATCCGGCAATACGTTCACGGAAATCTTTCTGTCCAACCTCGGCGGGTTGCCGATGCCCCTCGATTTGCACCTCACGTTCGCCGACGGGACGACCGACAATGTACGACTGCCCGTCGAGATCTGGTTTGAGGGCAACCACTTCGTCTACGTCCGTCAGTTGCCGAAGGAAGTCGTGAAGGTGGAGATCGATCCGAACCGGAATTTCCCGGACGTGCGCCGGCAGAACAACACGTGGTCGAAGCCCGGGGCGACTAACGCGCGGCCGTAGTCTCGGAATCGCGCAGCTCGCCGCTGTAGAAGCTCGGCTTCCCGGACGCTTGCAGCAGGCCGTGCAGGACGAACTGCAGGGCCACAAAAAACAGTCCGCCCCAGATCAAGTCGGGCAGTTGGCGCGTATCACGCCCATAGGCGACGAGCGCCCAGCGCGCGAGTACGTAGCACCACAATCCGCCGGCAAACCAACCCAGAACCCGGACGATCTTGCCACCACCAGTCTCGATTCCCGGGATTTTCAGCAGCAGCACTTCAACCCAGTGGCCGACGTAGGTGAAGCCGAACGCCAGCGTGAACGCGTCCAGATAGTCCCAGCCAAACGAGCTCTGACGCGGCAGCACCGTCATGATCAGCAGCGCCAGCGGGACGGCCAGCAGCGTGTTACGGGTGAGCGCTTTCATGCAGGTGCACCTCCAGCCAGTCGAGGACCGTGCCCCACCAGATGCGGCGATTGCGCGGCCGCAGCACCCAGTGTCCTTCGTCGGGGAAGTACAGGAACTTCGCGTCGAGTCCCATCCGTTTCGCCGCCGTGAAGGCCTGGTAGCCCTCCGACAGATCGACGCGGTAGTCGAGCTGGGAATGAACGATCAGGATCGGTGTCTTCCAGTTGCTCACGAAGTTCAGCGGCGACCACTGCTGGTACAGCGCGCGATTGGCATAGAGCGGTCCGCCGAATTCCCAATCGGTGAACCACAATTCTTCCGTCGATCCCGCCATGCTCGCGGGGTTGAAGACGCCGTCGTGATCTACGAGCACCTTGAACCGGTTTGTATGGCCGGCCATCCAGTAGACCATGTAGCCGCCATAGGATGCCCCTGCCGCGCCCATCCGCGTCGAGTCGACGTAGGGCAAGCGCGTGACGACGTCCAACCCTTTCATGAGGTCTTCGAACGGATAGTCGCCCCAATGCTTCGAGATCGCGTCGGTGAACTTTTGTCCGTAACCGGTCGAGCCGTGGAAATTCACGGCCGCCACGACAAACCCGCGCGCGGCAAAGAGCTGATAGTTCCAGCGGGCGCCCCAGTAGTCCGTCCACGCTCCCTGGGGCCCGCCGTGGATCAGGTAGATGAGCGGATACTTCTTGCCGGCATCGAACGCGGGCGGCTTTTGCGTCCAACCGAATACTGAGTCGCCCAGCGCGCCAACGAAGCCGAACTCCTCGAGCGGCGGCAAATCGAGCATGGCGACGGCGGAATCGGTCTGGTGTGACAGCGCCTTCCCGGAAACCCAGACCTCAGGCGGCTGGGTGTTGCTCTGATGGAGATAGACGAGCGTACGGTTGTCCGGCCCCGCCTGGACACCGGCGTTGACGCCACCCGAAATGACGATGGAACGATGGAACGATGGAACGTCAATTCGGTAGACGTTATCTCTCCCACGCTCTTCCACCACAGCATAGATGCACTGTGAATTCGGGCACCACGTATACGAGCCCACCGAGAGGGACCAACCTGCGGTTGCTTCTATGACGTTGCCACCTTCCGGCCTTCCATCGTTCCGTCGTAGTATCATCAGCCGCTGCCGGTCAGCTTCGAATCCCGCGCGCTCCATCGACAGATACGAGATGAACTTCCCGTCTGGAGAGAAGCGAGGCGTATTGTCCGCACCCGGATTCGTCGTGAGCTGTTGGATGTTCGAGCCGTCGGCTCGCATCAGATAGACGTCCACATTCGTATTGTCCGCGACCACCGAGTCGCCGTGCATCGCGAACGCGATCGAGCGTCCGTCCGGTGAGACCGCAACGTCGCCGTCGCCACCCGTGGCAATCGTCGGGACGTCGTGATCCAGCGGCGTCAGATCCGTCGCCTTGCCGCTCGCGACGTCCACCAGGAAAACATGCTGTCGCTTCCCCGCGCGCCAATCGTCCCAATGGCGCCACAGGAGGTTCGTCCACAGTCGCGCGTCGGTCGGATACTGTCCGTTCCGCTGATCGATCTCCTGCGACGCAGGCCACTTGATGTCGCTCGTGACCAGCAGCCCTTTCCCGTCCGGCATCCATAACGGATCCGATGCGCCCTCGGGAAGGCTCGAGACCTTGCGCGCGTCACCGCCGGCGACCGGCAGCAACCAGACCTGCGCGCCTCCTTCGCGCGTCGAGATGAAGGCCAGCGTCTTCCCATCCGGTGACCAGCGGGGCTGCCGATCCGATCCCGGACCCCCGGTGAGCTGTCGCGATTTCCCTGTGGCCACTTCGGCAACCCAGACGCGCGCCACGGTGCGATTGTCCTGGAGCGACGGAGTCGAGACCGTGTAGGCCACCCACTTCCCATCGGGAGAGAACTGCGGATCGCTGACAGACTTTAGCGCGATGTAGTCTTCGAAGGTGATGGAATGACGCTGCGCGGAAACGACGGTTGGAAGAATGGAAAGTTGGAATGTGACAACGATTCCGAGAATGATGTTCCTTCCAACATTCCAACTTTCCATCTTTCCCCCTCAGTAGTCTGGATGTGTAAGAATCGCCTGTACCAGCTCATCGAACACCTGCGACTCCGGTGTCACGTTGCCCCGTTCGTCGGTGTGCACGTTCCAGGACGACAGCTCGTTCAGCGCGGTGGCCTCTTCATACGTGAGGTGCAGCACGTAGCCATGGGCCTGTGTGTTCGCCTTGTCGAGCACGTTCTTGAGCACGTCGGGGAGATGTTTGGCGTTCCGGACGGCCTCGTACTGTTGTCTGGTCACCGTGAGGTCCATGCGCTAATCTTGGTAGCTTCACTCTCACCCGCAACCCAGAGCATCGATGCCGCGCACACAATTCCTCGCGACCGGTTTTCACGTCCCCACGCGTGTCGTCACCAATGACGAGCTCGCGCAGATGATGGACACGTCGGACGAATGGATCGTGCAGCGCAGCGGCATCAAGACGCGGCATTGGGTTGACCGCGGGGACACCGGCGTCGGGCTGGCGCGCGAGGCGTCGCGCAAGGCGCTCGACAAAGCGGGTCTCAAAGCGGCCGATCTCGACTGCATCATTTATTGCACCTGCACGCCCGATCATTTCGAGCCCGGCAACGGTGTCTTTCTCCAGCGCGAGCTCGGCCTCAGCGATATTCCGGCTGTCGACGTGCGCAATCAGTGCAGCGGGTTCATCTATGGCCTGTCGATCGCGGACGCGTGGATCCGCACCGGCCAGTACAAGCGCATTCTCCTGGTGGGCGCCGAGGTGCATTCGCGCGGGTTGGACAAGACGTCGCGCGGTCGCGACACGGCGGTGCTGTTCGGCGACGGCGCCGGCGCCGCGGTGCTCGCGCCCGTCGAGGATGACGGTCGCGGCGTGCTCTCGACGCACATTTTCGCGGACGGGCGCTACGCCGAAAAGCTGTGGGTCGATGGGCCCGGTCTGGCACACGATCCGTATGTGAGCGTCGAGATGCTGGAGCAGGGGCTGCACCGGGCGGTGATGGAAGGACGCGACGTCTTCAAGTTTGCGTCCGTTAAGATGCCCGAGTCCGTCGCCATCGCACTCAAAGCCAACCGTCTCACTCCCGCCGACATCAAGCTCCTCGTTCCCCACCAAGCCAACCTGCGCATCATCGAGATGGTCCAGAAGGCAGCGGGCCTGCGCGAGGATCAGGTCTACAGCAACATCCAGAAGTACGGCAACACGACGGCGGCATCGATTCCCATCGCTCTCGACGAGGCGCTTGCCGAGGGACGATTGAAACAGGGCGACTTGCTGGTGCTGACGGCGTTCGGGTCGGGATTTACCTGGGGGAGCGCCGCGATTCGCTGGTGAGATCCGCCTACTTGAGCTCCTTCAGCTCGCGGGCCGCGCCGTCCGCGAACGACGTCCCGCCGTAGCGATCGACGAACCGGGCCAGCTCCACCTTCAGTCGTTCCCTGCGTCCCGTCTTGCGGTATACGTCGATCAAGCCATTTGCCGCACGCATCTGTTGCCGCCGATCGGCCGGCGGCTCTGCCTTCCGAATTTCGAGATACAACCGCTCTGCCTCGTCGTAACCTTGCAGGTGGCTCTCCAGGAGCTGAGCCAGCCGCAGTCGCGCGTCATGATCGCCCGGCTCGATGCGGATGTGGTCGCGAAACCAGTCCGCGGCCTCGGTGTACTGGCCGCGCGCGATCAGCACATCCTGGCGCGGATACGTCGGCTCCAGCGGCATGTCGCCCACCGCGAAGATCGTATGAACCAGGCCCACCGCCGCACTGCCGACGGCGCGGTGAATGACAAATATCCCGAGGACGGTAAGCGGCAAGTTGAGCACGAGGAGGAGGGCGAAGACCCCGCCCGAAATCCAGCCTTTGTTGAGCATGAAGTACCAAAACAGCGACAGCATGAGGTAACACGCGGGGCCGAACCACGCCGCGACGCGCAGCAGCTGAATGCCATCGGCTGGGTCGGAATACTGGGGACCCCTCACTGCGCCGGTTGACCCCACATGGTGCGATAGACGATCGGCCCTTCGTTCAGCGCTTTGATCCCGGCTTCGATCAGCGCTCGATCGCCCACCACGACGATCGCGAAACGATCGGGGTCGATGTAGCGCCGGGCGGCGCGCTGCACCTGCGCCGCGGTCACGGCGTTCACCGCGGGACCGAAGCGTTCGTACCAGTTGAGCGGCAGGTTATAGACCAACACGTCGCGGAACCGGGCCGCGGCTCCCCCCGTGGTCTCGAACGCACCCGGCAGCTGCAGCGTGAGGTACTGCCTCGCCTTGTCCAACTCGGCTTGCGGCACCGAATCATCGCGGATGCGCCGCAGCTCCTTCATGAACTCGATGAGTGAGCTGTCGGTCTTCGCAGTCACGACCGATGCCGCCGCGACGAAGAAGCCGGGCAGCCGGCGTGCGGCGAAGCCGCTCGAAGCGCCGTAGGTGTAGCCGTGCGTTTCGCGCAGATTCTGGTTGAGCCGGCTGGTGAACGCGCCGCCGAGGATCGTGTTCAGAACCTGAATCGTCGCGTAGTCCGGCGTGCTCCGGGCAACCCCAGGCTCACCGATCCGGATCACGGATTGAGCGGCGCCCGGTTTGTCGATCAGATAGAACGACCGCGATGCGGGCGCCGGGGCCTTACCCTGCGGGAACGGCGTCACAGTACCTCGCGGCCACGCGCCGAGACGAGCGGCGAACAGGCGCTGCGCCTGCGCGAGTGTGATGTCGCCCACGACGAGAATCTTCGAGGCATTGGGCCGATAGGACGTCTGGTAGAAAGAAACCACGCGGTCATGCGTCAGCTTGGGTGGCGTCGAGTCGTTGCCGGCAGTGGGGTGCCCGTAAGGATGTCCCGGTCCGAGCACAATCGCCGGAAACGCGATGCTCGCCATCGCCACCGGTTGATCCCGCTGTTGCAGAATCGTCGTGGCGAGGAGCCCGCGCTGCCGCGTGATCTCGGAATCAGCGAACTGCGGCCGGAGCAGCACGTCGGCAAGCAGGTCGAGCGCCGACTCGAGATGTCGACTTGGCACGTGCAGTCGCACCGTGACGGCGTCGAAGTCGCTCACCGCGGTGAGCTGCGCGCCGAGATAGGCGACTTCGTCGGCGAGCGCGAGCGCGCCACGCGTGCCGGCGCCTTGCGTCAACATATTGGCCGTGAAGGCGGCGAGCCCAGGGACGTCTGCCGGATCGCGCGCGGTGCCCGCGTCCACCAGAACCTGCACCTCGACCACCGGCACCTTGTGCATCTCGACCACGGCGAGCGTCAGCCCATTGGGCAACGTGACGGTGCGCAGGGCGGGCAGGTGTAACGCCGGCGCCGGCCCGAGCGCCGGGGCCTTCGTACGATCGACCTGGGCAGCGAGCGGACCGACGATCAGGCTGGCAAGCAGGATTGCCGCAGCAATCGTCTTCATGGTGCCTCCTTCACTGCAAGCTCAGGTTTCCCTTGTGGCACCACAGAGAGCACGACGCGATGCGCGTCGCGGAGATACGTTCGCGCCGCGCGTTGCACGTCGGCCGCGGTGACGCGACGGTAGCGTTCGAGATCCGGCTGGAAGTAGTCAGGTGTGCCGACGTAGTAGTTGTAGAAGTTCAGGCGGTCCGCCTTGCCGCCGAAGCTCCCCATCCGCTCCATCGCATTCAAGAAGTCAGCCTCGATGGAATTCTGCGCGCGCTCGAGCTCTCGCGCGGTTGGTCCGGAGTCGGCCAGCAGATGAACCTGATCGTCGATCACTCGCTGGAGCTCGGGGAGAGTGTGACCCGGCCGCGCCGTAGAAAACAGCTCGAACTTGCCGTCGATGCGGCTGCCGTCCTGAAACGCGACCACGTTGGACGCGATCTGCTTCTCGTAGACCAGGACCTTATAGAGCCGCGATGCGCGTCCCGTCGCCAAAATCGTCGCCACGATGTCCAGCGCCGCGTCGTCGGGCGCGAATGCCTTTACTGTGTGCCACGCGTTGTAGACGCGCGGCACCTGCACGCGATCATCGATCGTCGCCACGCGATTGCTGTCGAGCCCAAACGCCGGCGGCGGTGTTCGCGTGACCGCCGGCCCGCGCGGGATGTCGCCGAAGTACTTCCGGGCCAGCGCCCGTGCCACCGCCGTGTCCACGTCACCACCGATCACCATCGTCGAGTTGTTCGGCGTGTAGTAGGTCCTGAAGAAGTTGCGCACGTCTTCGAGCGTGGCCGCCGAGAGATCCGCCATCGAACCGATCACCGGCCAGTGATAGGGGTGATCGGGCGGGTAGAGCAGTTGTAGGATGTTCTCTTGCGCGAGGCCGTAGGGCTGATTCTCGTAGCTCTGGCGCCGCTCGTTCTGCACCACACCACGCTGGAGATCGACTTTGGCGGAGTCGATTTCGGGCAAGAGAAACCCCTGGCGGTCGGAGTCGAGCCACAACATCAGCGGCAGCGCGTTGCTCGGCGCGTCCTCGAAATAGTTGGTGCGGTCCTCGGTCGTGGAGCCGTTGTTGTCGCCGCCCGCCGCCTCGAGCAGCTTGTCGAACTCGCCCGTCCGCACGTGCTGAGAGCCCATGAACATGATGTGCTCGAAGAGATGGGCGAAGCCGGTGCGGCCCGGCTTTTCGTCGCCGGACCCGACGTGGTACCAGATGTTGACGGTCACCACCGGCACCGCATGATCGGGCGCGACGAGTACCTGGAGACCGTTCGCGAGCGTAAATGAGTCGTACGGCACGCGTAAACCCTGTGCCGCGAGGGGGGTGACGGCGAAAATCATCAGCCACGACAAGCGAGGTAGCATAGCGAGCCTCCTGAGGATTCCCCTTTTAACACCCGGGCGATTGATTTGCGCCTGAAACGCCGCTCACGCAAGTTGCGTAAAGCGCCGTACCTTAAGGAGAACAACGATGCTCTGGCTCGCGGTGAGTGCCGCCGCATTGATCGGCGGTTTCCTGGTGACTCGTGATTTTGTGCGGCGCAAGCTGCGTTTCGTGGACGCAATTCAGAAACCGGCGGCGCCGTTGATCGCCGGCGCGGCGGCGGCGGTCGTCGCCTTGCCGGCAACGCTGCTTCCCCTGGTGACTGTTGGAACCGCGGTGGCCTTCGGAATCGGCGTCGCGGGAGGGGTGGCGAGCGGACGCTCGGCGCCTCCCGCGTTGCCTCCCGGCAGCTAACCGACCTTCAGTGCCTTGGCAGGGGCCGTCGCTTCCGGACGGCCGGCGACAACGCGCAGCGCCCGCACCGCCTCGCGGGCGAACGTTTTTCCGGCTCCCTTCTCCAACTCTTCGAGGGCGCTCCACCGCGTGAACGCGGGCCGCACCGGCGT
>DATGVZ010000021.1:0-33852 GCA_035299765.1 Gemmatimonadales bacterium | reverse complement strand
ACGACACGACGCTGTGCACGGACAGCACCAGCGGCGTCGCGAGCGCGGCGAGGTAGAGATAGCCGCGCGTGTAGTGGCGCCATTGCTGGTTCGCGCCCGTCCAGCCGAGCGCCGTGATCCCATAGAGCTTCTTGCGCCAGCCGGTCGCGAGGTCGCGCACTGCCGCGATGTCCGGGATCAGACCCATGATCAAGAACACCGTCGACACGGTGAAGTACGTGCCGATCGCGAACTCATCCCAGATGAGCGGCGATTTGAAGTTCGGCCACAGGCCGCGCTCGTTGGGGTACGGAATCAGCCAGTAGAAGTACCACTGCCGTCCGATATGAATCAGCGGGAAGAGACCCGCCGTCATGACCGCGAACACCGTCATCGCTTCCGCGGTCCGATACACGGCGGTGCGCCATCCGGACCGGAACAGGAAGAGAATCGCCGAGATCAGCGTCCCCGAGTGTGCGATGCCCACCCAGAAGACGAAACAGGTGATGAAGACCGCCCAATAGACTGGATGCGAATAGCCGGCCAGTCCCAGCCCGTACCGCAACAGGAACAGCAGCGTGATGATGCCGACGCCGAGCAGGCCGACGGCCGAGCCCAGCAGCAGAAAGTATCCGCGCGTCGGCGCGCCCAACGTGCGCGCGATCGTGCGCGTGACGTAGTCGTAGGTCAGCCGCGTCGGCGTTCTCGCCTCAGCCACGACTCGGCGTCTCCTGCGCCACGACGCGAGCGAGATACGTGATGGCGGGCTTGGTGTTCAAGCCGGCGAGCACGTGATAGCCACGCGGGTTACCCGCCAACTCGTAGACCCGCGAGTGGTGGTCGTTGAGATCGCCGAAGATGATCGCTTCCGACGGACAGGTCTGCTGGCACGCGGTCACGATGTCGCCATCGCGGACGTTGCGATCCTGGAGTCGCGCCTGACTCTGCGCACCACGGATGCGCTGGACGCAGAACGTGCACTTTTCCATCACGCCCTTCTCGCGCACCGTGACATCGGGATTGAGCAGCATCGACAGCGGCTCGGGCCACGCCTCCCACTCGCCGTCGCGCTCCGCGTAGTTGTACCAGTTGAAGTAGCGGACCTTGTAAGGGCAGTTGTTGGAGCAGTAGCGCGTGCCGACGCAACGATTGTAGACCTGGCCGTTGAGGCCGTCGGGCGTGTGATAGGCGGCGAAGACCGGACAAACCGGCTCGCACGGCGCGTTGCCGCATTGCTGGCACAGCATCGGCGAATTGACGGCGCCCTGCGGCACCCCTTTCTCATCGGTCAGCCAGTAGCGCTCGAGCCGCATCCACGACATCTCGCGGCCACGTTGCATCAGCTGCTCACCCACCGTCGCCAGATTGTTTTCGGCGTAGCAGGCGGTGACGCACGCCGCGCAGCCCGTGCACTTCGACAAGTCGATGGCCAGGCCCCAGCGCGGATGATCGCCCGCATAGTTGCCGATCGAGGCCTTTTCGTGCTGGCGCTCGCCCCACCATTCCACCGCGTCCTTGGCATACTCCGGCGTTTCCTCGTAATGGAACGGGTGATCGCCGGTATGCAGTCCCTGCGCGCGGGCGAGCCCCAACACTTCCACGGTGCCTTGACCGCGCTCGCGCGGGCTTCCTTCCGTCGTGACGATCTTGCGATGCTCGCCCGTTTTGGTCGCGCTCGCGCGCACGGCGAACGTGCGCCCGCCGTAACTGTTCACCTGCGTGCCCAGCAGCTCGAAGGCGTTCGCGGAACGATCTTGCGCATAGCGTCCGTAGGCGCTGTGCCCCTGCCCAGTGGGTACGGCCAGGACGTCCGGCCGCACCGAGCGTGTGATCCAAGCCGGGAATTTCTGCGCGCCGAATTGCGACTTGAGGAGCAGGAAGTCTCCGGTCGCGAGTCCCCACTTCGCGGCGGTGTCGGGATGGACTTCGACCCAACTGTGCCACGCGATCTTCGAGACCGGATCGGGAAGCTCCTGGAGCCACGGCTTATTGGCGCCACGTCCGTCGTGCAGAACGGGGTGCGGGAAGACGACCACTTCTTGATCTCCCCCCCCCGGCTGCGGGGCCGCGGCCGTGTTTATCCCAGCCGCCGTCGCCGCCAATCGCACCGGACGCGCACGAGCTGATGCTTCCGCGTACACGCCGCCGCGCGCCAAAGCATCCATCCAGTATTGATCGAAATTCGTTTTCTGCCGCGCGCGCCACTTGGACTGGAGATAGTCCTGGAAGGTGCCTGGACGGCCCGCGAGCTTCAGCACCACGTCACCGGTCGGGCGCGTGTCGAAGACGGGCTGAACGACTGGCTGCTGGAGCGCGATCACACCGGCGCGTGGCCGGCTGTCGCCCCATTGCTCGAGCGGATGATGATCGGGCAGGATCAGATCACACGCTGCTGCCGTCTCGTCCAGGTACGACGAGAAGCTGACCTTGTACCCGACCTTGCCGAGGGCCTGCTGGAACGCGCCGGGCACCGAGTGCGCCGGATTGGCGCCGTGCACGAAGAGCAGCGCCACCTTCCCCGCTGACATGTCGGACGTGAGGCTCGCGAGATCGGCGAACGTGTTCGTTGCACCAATCGCGAGATCCGCGCCGAACTTGACCAGCGAGCCGACCGAGCCGGCGACGTAGTTCAGGACATTGACGGCAGCGACGATCTCCGCACCATTGGGATATTGGGCCGCCATGCCGCCGGCGACCGCGAGGCCGCCCTTGGAGTTGGCGAACTCGGTGGCGAGGCGGACGATCACCTGCGCCTCGATACCGATCACCTCCGCGACCGCACGCGGCGTGTGCCGCGCAAGCAGTCCGGAGAGTCTGGGCGCGTCCCCCGGCAACCTGGCCAACCGTTGGCTGACGATCACCTGCGCCATCGCGAGCGCCAGCGTGCCCTCGGTGCCGGGGCGCGCGGCAATCCATTCGTCCGCGTTCATCCCGGTCAAGGAGAGACGAGGCCCCACGTACACGAACTTGGCCATGGACGCGGGCCGTCCCGAATCGAAGGCGTGCGAGCGGGAAAATCCATTCTGGAATTCGACGGGCGACAACCAAGTGTCCAGGAAGTCCGCTCCGAACGAGAGCAGGTATTTCGCGTTCGCGAAATCGTAGGTCGGGAGCGCCGCGGTCCCGAATGCCGTGCGGTTGCCGGCGCGCAACGCCTCGAATCCGAACGGCTCGTAGCTCTGCCGCCGGCCGCCGAGCTGCGTCATCCACTCATCGACCAGATCGCCGAAGCTCGACTGCTCGGCGCCGGTGAGAAACACGATGCCCTTGCCGCGCGCACCGGCCACTTTCCCGCTGAGCCGCTGAATGGCGCCGTCCCAATCGATCGCTTCGAACGTACCGCTCGCGTTGCGAATCATCGGATGCGTCACGCGGTCCGGGTTGTACAAGCCCTGGATCGCCGCCTGACCGCGGGCGCACAAGCGGCCACGATTGATCGGCGAGTCGGGATTGCCTTCGAGCTTGACGGCGCGGCCTTCCCGCACACGGACCTGCACACCGCAGCCCGCCGCGCATTCGCGACACGTCGTGGCGTAATAGGTGGCGGTGCCGGGAATCTGATCCTCCGGCTGGATCAGATAGGGGATCAGTTTTTCCGTGGGTTCGGGACCGATCCCGCACGAAGAGAGCGCGGCTGCTCCGGCGCTCGTGGCACCGAGCACTTTGAGGAATCGTCTGCGATCGATTGAGTCGGTCATCGATCCCTCGCTCGTCCTAGTAGTGGCATACGGTGCAGTCGCGCGTCACTTTGTGTTCGACGTGGCAGCGCACACACCAACCCATTTGCAGCGTGGACACCTGGTATACCTGCGGCATGTGCTGCACGTCGCCGTGGCATGTAGCGCACGACTGCGTACCGAGCGCTTTGATGTGGCGCATGTGTGGGAAGCGCGCGAAACCCGGCAACGCGTGGATGCGCACCCACTCCGGCGGCTTCTTCTCCCGCCACGCATCGCGGACCTTCTTGATTTCGGCCTGGTGCTCGGGCGTGGAGCCGCCGATCAGCTGGTGACACCCGAAGCACGTCTGCAACGACGGCAATCCGGGCTCACTGGAGACGGACGCCGAGTAGTGGCAGTACATGCACGGGATCTGGTCCTGGCCGGCATGGATGTCGTGGCGAAAAAAGATCGGCTGGCGCGGACCCTCGAGCGATCCGGTGTCTTTGACGACCGGTGCGCGATATCGCTGGGAAGCAGCTGGGGCCTGCTGGCCGTACAAGACCGCAGGCGGAAGGGGAAAGCCGAGAATCCACAACACCACGACCGCGGCTGAACGCAGATGGCCTCTAATGCCCAATCAGTTGTTCGGTTTCGGTGTGGGACAACTACATCCGAAGGCTCACGAATGTAACAACGGCTATTCGGGACGCGCCAGTAGTTGGTATTTCAGTCGGACGACTTCGACGAACGCGTGGACGCCATCGAGGTCGAGGAATTCCATCCAGCACTGCCGCACGCCGTCGTTGAGCGTGCCGTCGCGAACGGCCTGTTTAATGACGCGCGGCAATCCGTTGGTGGCGCCGATTTCCTGTTCCTCGAGTCCCGACAACACGAACGTGCCGCTCACGCCGGACTGCATGGGATGCAAATAGCCGAGCTTCCGCCCACCGACCTCATACATCCAAACCCATTTCCACGTGGTGCCGAGATACACTACCTGTTCGGTGACGTGGCGCAGACTGCGCAGCTCCTCGCGGGCCCTCTTGAATCGCTGGGCCGCACGAGGCGGCAGGTCGCGCACCGGCTGATCCGCCTTGGGGCGCTGGCGCGGGCTCAAGTAGAGATTACTGGCCCAGTAGTCGGTCGAAGGTCTCGTCATAGCGCCAAGAACTTAGTGGCGCGGTCAAGCCCGCAGAAGGCGGGTAGTCGCCCGGAAGCGTGCCGGGTCGAGCAACCGGCCGCAGGACTGCTGCGGAACGGCCATGCGGCCGGTCTTGTCCATCGAGAGCTTGATGACGTCACCGTTGCGGCCGAACCAGCGGCTGGATGGCTCGAGATCCGATGGGTAGACGAAGAGTGGGAGTGCCGCAGCCGCGAGGGCCGCCTGCGATCCGATGCCCGATTCCGGCATGGTTCCAGCCCAGAGTGTCGCGCCGTAGCCGGCCGCCAGCTGATAGATCCGGCAGACTTCGGTCAGGCCGCCGACGCGGTGCACCTTGATGTTCCACACCCTCGGCCCCTGCAGCGCGATGATCTGACGGGCGGCGCGCGAGTCGCGCAGCGTCTCGTCGAGACAGATCGGTGTTCGCAGCGTCTCTGCCAAACGCGCATGACCGACGAGCTCGTCGGGGTGAAGGGGTTGCTCGATGTAGAGCAGGCCCGCGTCATCGAGCGCGCGCAGCGCCCTTTCGTCACGGGGCCACTCGTAGGCTCCGTTGGCATCGACGGTGAGCGGCAACGCGCTGCCCGCCATACCCACGCGCGCGGCACCGACCGCTGCCTCGTCCCAGCCCGGCGCGACTTTGATCTTCACGCGCCGGTAGCCGCGTTGCAGCGCGTCGTACACCCACTGCGTGAGCACATCAGCTCGGCGCTCGGGTGGGATGCCGAGGGCGACGCCACAATCGACCGCACTCGCCGGAGCGACGCCCAGCCGCGTGCCCAGCAGCGTCGCGAGACCGGTGGCGTTCACGTGTGCCTCGAGATCCCAGGCGGCAGTTTCGACGCCGGCCCGCGCGAACCAATTGCCGCGAACGCTCTCGCGGAGCGTCGCATCGATCGTCTCAGGCAACGGGGACGATCCGTCGAATTCGCGACCGACGACACGAGGCAGCAGCACGCGCTCGATCAAATCACGGGCGCTCGCCAATGTCTCTTCGGAGTAGAACGGCAGTTGAAAGGGTGGCGACTCGCCGTAGCCCACGTGGCCCGCGTCGTCATATAGCGCAACAATGAGGGAGCGTCGCTCTGCGATCGTGCCGCCCGAAATCACGAACGGTTCCACGAGAGGCAGCGTGAGCTCGTAGAGCTCAGCGCGGGCGATTCGCGTCATCGCGCTTTACCTGTCGGCTTTGGATCCAGGACCACACCCAGAGGGCAAGCGGTAAGAAGACCAGCAGCCCACCAACCGCCAGCAGCGCGTCGCTCCCGTTCGCCGGAATCAGCCACGCCACAGAGCCGATAGCGACGCCCAGCATGATCATTTGCAGGTACACACGGTCGATGCGACTGAGGCTCCGAAGTCTGAGGGAGACGATTCCCATGCTTGCCAGTACCACCACAAAGATCCAGCGAACGGCGGCTTTCACCGGGTCGACGGTGCCGCCCCACGCGAGCAGTCCTGCGAGCACAAGAAATCCCAGGCCTCCGAGCCGGCGCCGCTCGATCATTGAGTCTCCTCCGGCACGAGATCGAGGAAACGCAACTCGCCGCCGCTGCGATCGAGCAAACCAGCAGCTTCACGCTCGCGCATCACGGCGATGAGACCGTCGCTCGGTTCGAAGATCAATGCGTGCAGCGCGCGCTGGGTGCGCGAGCCCTCAGTCGCGGGATACTCTTCGAGTGGCAGTTGGAAGAACGTATGCAGTTGAACAGACGAACAGCCTCGCAGCGCGTACTCCACGATCATTCGACCGGAGTGGATGTTGCCGGTGCCACACAAGGACGGCCGGACGGCCTGACGGCCGGACGGCCGGCCCAAGACACGGAGATTGCGGTCGCTCAGCTCCGTCCCACCATACGCAACTCTCTTAGCCGCATCGAACAGACGATTGAAAACCACGAGCGCATCGGCGCTGCTCGCGGCGTTCACCATCTCGACCTGGAAAGCATCTTCGAATCGCGCGTTCATCAGCTTCATCGCCAGTCGAACGTCGGCATGTTGGCGAATACGCGCCGGAACCTCACGCAGCCAGCGAAGGATCTGTGCCTTCTCATCCGCCAGGGCGTCGCCCGCCAATGTCGGAGAGAAATCCTTTTCGAGCGGCAACGGCGATTCGCCCCAGGCGTCGGCGAGTGCGCGCGTCGTGAACGCATATTCATCGTCGCGAAACGGTTCATCGAGCCGGGGCAGATGGTACTTCACCGATGGAACCGCTAACAGTCTTCCGCTGCGCGTGAGATCGCGACCGGCCCGCACCAGCGCGAGGTAATCGTCGAAGGAACGATCCCAGCCCCTGCCCTTCCACGTTACGGTCCAGCCCCCGGTCTCACCGCGGCGCTCGACTTTCATTTTGGTCTCATGAATCGCCCATGCCGCCATCGACTGCGCACCCGCGGCATTCTGCGCGATGACCGTCTTGAGAACCGCGAACGCCAAGCCCGCTTCCGCATCCGTCTCGAGCTGTCCCGCGTTGAGCGATAACTGGCCGGACCCCTTCCCGACCGGATGTGGTAGCCGCTGCCCCAGGTAGCGCGCCGAAAGATCGATGTGATAGGTGTCACGCACGTGGCCCGGGAAATCGCGCGGCAATCCTCGCTTGAAGCGCTCGAAATCGCTATCGAGCAAAGCGGGTGAGCCTGAATTGCTCATCCGGCGACTCCCCATTGAGCACCAACCGCGCGACCAGCTCTCCGACCGCCGGGCCATGCTTGAACCCATGTCCTGAACCGCCGCCGACCAGCCACGCATTCGCCGCCGCCGGATGGCGATCGACAATGAAGTGCTCGTCGGGCGAATTCTCGTACTGACAGACACGCGACTCGAGCAAGGGCGCGCCCTTGAGCGCCGGGAAGCGAAACGCCAGGTAGTCGCGCGCGGCCTGCAACGCTTCGGGCCTGGGGAGCCGGTCACCGTTGGTCGGATCGAAGTCCGGCCCCCGCGTGTCGTCGGCGATCTTGAAGCCCCGCCACTCGTTGCCCGGAATCCCGTACATGAAATGCGTCCCGTGATCCGCCCAGACCGGCATGGCTTCCTCGGTGAAGCGGCGATCGCCGGGCGGAGTGCCGAAGAAGAACACTTCCTGCTTCGTGGGTCGGACGCGATCCCCGATGACGTCGGGAAACAGCGAGCCCAACCACGGACCACAGGCAAACACGAATCGGTCCGCACCGAGCGTCGTGCCATCCGACAGCGTTACCGTTGCGAGCTCGCCGCGGTTCGGTTGCGGTGGCTGGACGGCGACCTCGCGGTAGTCGCCACCTTCAGCGCGAAAGCCATCGAGGACCGCGGCGCAGGCACGGCGCGCGGTGAGATAGCCGCCGTCCCGCTCGTAAATCGCCCAGCGGACATGCTCGCAATTGATTTGCGGATATCGTCGCGCGGTCTCAGCACCCGTCAGCTCCTCAAATGCGATCTGTGCGTCGCGCAGGATCGGCAGGGCGGCTTTTTCGTATTGGTCATCGCTTTCGACGAGCCAGAGGACGCCAATGCCATGGTAGAGCTGGCGTCGCCAGCGGGCTTCGTGCTCCTTCCAGAGCACGAGGGCGCGTGCCGCCATGCGCGTGTAGATCGCGCGCGGTCCCCCTCCATAGGTCGCGCGAATCACCCGCGTTTCGCCGCCGGAGCTGGCTCGCGCATTGCCGGGTCCCCACGCGTCGAGAAGCGTGACTCGCGCTCCGCGACGGCGCAGGCAGAGCGCAGTCCAGCCGCCGAACGCGCCGGCTCCGACCACGACGACGTGAGGTTTCAGCGTCGCGCCTCGCGCACCGCACGGCGCACCGTCTCTCTTTCAGACGCGGGCAGCGCTGGGCCCCACGGATCGTCGCACGCCTCGTCGGGAATCAAGCCGTCAGCGGCGAGCGCCCAGAGCATGCGCCGGACATACCCTTCCATGGGCTCGGTGAACGTCGCCTGGCCGAACGCATCCAACTGCGCGGAAAGGCGCGAAAAGGCGTGGTCGTCTCCGTTTGCTTTCACCCTCAGCAGCTGTGCCTGCAGATCGGTCAGCGCGGAGCCCATGCCAATCAGCGCTGCACGGGCCCCCATCATCAACGAATAGCCGAGGAAGCGGTCCTCGCCCGAGATCAAGAGCTTGTCCGAATGTTCCCGCATCACACTCGCGATGCGCTGGAACGTCACCACGGAATCGAGCGTGGCGACTTTGATACCAATCACGCCGGGCAACGAGAGGATGGCATGGAGCGTGGCGTCGTCGTACGAGACGCCGCCCGCGGCCTCATACAGATAAAACGCGATGACGGGAAGCTCATCCGCCAGCTCGGCGTGATAGACGACCGGGTTGTCACGTCGTGGGAATGCGAGTAACGCGTCGGCTCCGCCCCGTTTTGCGTCGCGCGCCATCGTCGGCCCGTTGGCGCCAGCGACAATCGTTTTTCCGGGCAGTGCGGCACGCCACTCCTCCAACACGACGCGCCGCTGATCCTCTGAGAGATGCGGTCCCCGTCCGGTATGCGCCCACACCGCGACGCCCGCAATGGGCTGGCGCGCCATCCAGCCGGCGTAGGCGCGCTGCGCCGCGATGTCGATTGTGGAGCCGCGAAATGGAACAGGCACTGCCGGAATAAGGCTCCACTCGAGACTCGGGATCAGGCCATCAGCTCCTGAGCATTCTTGAACTCGATGGCGCCGCGGGCATCGGACGACAGCTCGAGCAGATCGAGCTTCGCGACGCTTGTTTCCGGCAACCGCAGCGGTTGCCCGGTGCCGAACACAAAGCGATCGATGCCGACCGTTGCGAGCAGCGTGGCGAGGTGATCCTCAGGAGGTCCCCAAATCCAGCAGATGTCCCACCAGACGCGACGCGCTTCTTCCGGCGTCGAGCCGAAATGTACTTGTTCGACGAACCCGCGATCCGCATGCGTGACGAGGAGGCGCACGTCGCTATCGGCGCGCAGCAACGCCCGCACGGCGGCGGCAGGAAGGTCGCCAGCATGGTCGTTGGGATGGCGTTGGCGCCCGTCTTCCAACCGGACCGCCAGCATGAGCGGGATCCGCGCCGCGCCACACGCCGCCGCCAGCACGCGCATCTCTCCGCCGGCCGGGTCGAGGCCGAGGTAGAGGGGATCGCACCGCACGGAGGGCGCACCCGCATTGGCCGCGTCGGCGAGCACCTGCTCCCACTGCGCCAGGCCCGGATGTACAGTGGGGACTGGTTTGAAGCGCCGTTCTTTTTTGGCGGTCTCGTACAACCACGCATTCCCTTCGGTGGGGTCGCGCCAGAACAGCCCGGGCAGGTGCGTGACCCACGCCGTGTCGATGGCGACGCGATCGAGCGCCTTGGCGAGGGCCTCGGGCGACGTGTCCGGCACCTTGCGCCACGGATAGGCGCCCAGGAAGGCGTTGACGTCGACACGAGGAGCCATCAGTCGGTGGGGAACGCGCCCGCGGGGAAGATCTGCGCTGCGTTCTTCCAGCGGACGAGAGCCAACTCCTCTTTCGTGAGCAGCGCCTCGAGGTAGCGCAGTTTTGCCCAACCGGTGTCCATGGTCAGATCGGTGCCCCACAGCAACCGTTTCGCCCCGACACTCTCGAGACAGGCCTCGAGCATCCCGCCGTCGACACCGCTGCCGGAAAGGTCGACGTAGACGTTGGGAACGTCAGCGACGGCGTGCAACGAATGCAGCCAGTCCCCGCCGCCGCCGATGTGTGCGAGGATGAATGACACATCGGGATGACGTCGCGCGAGGGCGCAGAGCTCAACCGCGTCCGAGGCCTCCTGCCCAGGCCAGTCGCGCCGGCGGTGTTGCCAGATGTGTTGCAGTACGGGAACACGACGCTCACGCGCCAGCACACCAATCGGATCGAGCAGTGGATCGTCCGCCCGCCGGCTTGCCGCCAGCTTGATGCCGATCATCCCCGCATCGAGGCAGCGCACAATTTCCGCGCGCGCGTGCGCCGTATAGTTCGGATTGACGCACACGTATCCGCGGATCGCATCGGGATGTTCGCGCTGCAGCGCGAGGAGTGCGTCGTTCCCTGCTGTGACATCGCGCGGTGACGGAAAATAGATCGGCGATGTCAGGCCCCAACTGCCCAAGATGGATGCTACATGTGTCGTGATGCCGATGCGTTTCCCTGCCCTGAGACGGCTGTCGTTCCGCTGGTGCCAATCCGCCCGTGGCGTTTTGGCATGGTAGAAATGGGCATGGGTGTCTACAAGCATTGCTTCAAAGTATAGCGCCCCTATTTTGGGGGTCGACCTGGGGAGGGAGAATCGATGGAAACGCTGCTCAGTCGCATGAAGGGGATTTTGCTCGAGCCCCGTAGCACCTGGAAAGAACTCGACTCAGAGTTCATCAAGCCGGGGGAGTTGTGGGGCAAATACATCATTCCGCTCGCGGCACTTGGAGCGATCGCTCGGGCCATCGGGATGCTGCTATTTGGCAAGCCCATCGCCTTCACGAGCCTCACGAATCCGGTCTCTGTCACGACGGCGGGAGTGGGTGGGGTCGTCGCGTTCGTGGTCTCGCTGTTGAGCATCTTCGCCCTCGCGAAGATCGCCAGCCTCCTCGCGCCGGGGTTTGGCGGTCAAAAAAATGACGTACAGGGCCTCAAGGTCGTAGGATATGCTTACACCGCCGCGTTGTTGGGCGGCGTCTTTACGTTAATCCCCGCACTCAACTTGGTGTTCATCATCTTCTCGCTGTACAGCCTCGTGCTGCTCTACATCGGGTTACCAATCATCATGAAGGTTCCGAAGGACCGCGCGATGGGCTACACGGCCGTCGTCATCATCGTAGCCATCGTCATCTTCCTTATTGGGTTGGCCGTCGTGTCGGTTTAAAGCGACCGCAGAACCTCATCGAGGATTGCGAGCGTTTTGTCCACCGTCGCGTCATCGTGGGCGAGCGAGACAAAGTTGTACGCGGTTCGTTTGAATAACAGCCCTCGCAGCGCCGCGGCCAGCGCCGCTCGCTGGGACAATTCCTCCGTCGCGTAGTGCAGGAAACACATCTCGGCAATACCGGCGACGCCAGTCACTCGTGCCGAGTGAGCGCGCTGCAGCTGATGCAACCCGTGCAGCAACCGCATGCCTACCCGATGCAGATGCCCGCAGACATCGTCGCGCTCGAACACGTCGAGGGTAGCGCGCGCGGCCGCGAGGGCCACGCCCTCGGTCGCGAGCGTCGATGAGATCCAGGTGCGGCTGGCGCCCGCCATGACGTCCGCTCGCCCGCCGACGACCGCGAGAGGAAATCCGTTGGCGAGTGCCTTGCCGAGCACCACCAAATCGGGGGGGGGACGTACCCCGTAGCGTTCAACCGCACCGCCGATCGCCAACCGAAACGCCGTCTTGATTTCGTCGAAGATCAGCACCGCGCCGGCCCGCGCTGTTTCGGCGCGCAGCAGCTCGAGCCATTCGCGTGTGGGCTCGACGACGACAACGGGCTCGACCACGACAGCCGCCAACCGATGCGCCCGATCGCGGATCATTTGCCGGGAGGTCGCAACATCGTTGAACGGCAGCTCGGCAAAAAGGGCGCGTACACCGGCGGGAACTCCGTCCGTTGCGCCCTGGCACCAGTCGAGCCAGCCGTGATAGCCGCAGCCGAGCACTTCCTCACGACCCGTCGCGACACGCGCGAGCCGCACGGCGGCGGCGACCGCCTCAGCCCCAGTCTTGAGAAATCGGACGCGTTCGAGCCATGGGATCCGGGCCGCCAGCGCGTCGGCAAGCTCTTGCTCCGAGACCGGTGGCAGCGGACCGACGACGCCGGCGTTGATGGCGGCCGTCGCGGCACGATTCACCGTGGGATGCCCGTAGCCCAGGGCCACGGCGCCGAGCGCCATGATGTAGTCGACGTACTCGCGCCCGGTCTCATCCCACACTCGGCACCCGGACGCGCGCGTCATCTGCGCCGGAGGGTCGAACCCTCCCCCCGGCTCTAGTGCGGGCCCGAAGAGAGCGTCGGGCCGTTTGCTACCGGTCGACGTGAATCCCGGAACGCGCCAGTCGCTTGGCGTACTTGGTCACCTCGATGGCCATCGCGCGCAGCAGTTTGACCTCGCGTAGATCCAGTGGCGTGCGATGCGCAATTTCGCGTATGGTGCGCATCACGCCAGCGGCGTTGCGCGTCTTGAAGAACTCGATCGCCTGCAGGGCCTTGGCGACGTCCGCGAACAGCCGCTCGAGCTCATCCGCGGGCGCGGGCTCCGACGTGCGCCGTGGCTCCTTGAATGGACGCTCCTCCGCTCCGCGCGCCAGGGCCAGCTCATACATCATGATGATCACGGCGTGCGCGAGATTGAGCGAGGGATAGCCGGGGTCGGACGGGATCGCTACGACGCGGTGACAGCGATCGAGCGCCTCGTTGGAAAGCCCCTTGTCCTCGCGTCCAAAGAGCAACGCCACCGGACCGCCGTCCGCGAGCGACGCGATCTCCGCCGCGGCTTCGCGAGGTCGCTGAAGATTGCGCTTGGCTGTGCGACCGCGCGCGGTGAAGCCGACGACGTGAACGCAGTCCGCGATCGCCTCCTCGAGCGTCGAGTACGCACGCACGCGTGACAGGATGTCCTGCGTCTGATGCGCGATCCCCTCGACGCGATAGGCTTCGTATTCGCGTGGATTCACGAGGCGCAAGTCGCGCAGGCCGAAATTCTTCATACCGCGAACGACGTGCGCGATGTTGACCAGATCCTGGGGATGATCCAGGACCACGATCACGCTCATCCGACCAGCTCGAGAATCCCGAATCGCGGTGGGTCCTGCCGATCGCCTCGCAACCATACCCAGCCGCCGCCCCCACTCCAGACGAGTTGTCCCGCGCGCCGCATACGGCCGGGAAGCATCTCATTAATGATAAGATCGAAGCGGATGCGGGCACCGGCATGGGGACGCACGCCGCCGGGCCATGGTATCGCCACGGTCGCGCAGTATCCCGTTTCCGTGCGCCGCCAGCCGCCCCTGAGGGCCTCGGGACGTACATCGGAGCTGCTGTCCGTCGTAGCGCTCGCACGGACGCGACGACTCTTCTCGTCGGGAACGATCAAGTAACCGACGGCGTCCCCGCTGCCATCTGACTGTCCGGCCATGGGCGCGACGTACACCTGCAAACCATCCGAGTGGATATCGTCGGGCTCGTTGTCCAGCCGCAGCGGGGCGGCATCACCCGGCCGCAGGATGACGTCGGGCTTGGTGACGTCGACTGCGAGGTAGAGCGCTGTCTCATCCCAGGCGGCGTACGCCGCCGCCGAGAAGTCCTCGGCGCCCGGATAGGCATCTTCGCTGCGCCGGTATTGGTCTTCGAGCGCGAGCTCCAGGGGTTCGGCGAGCTCGAATCCTTCGAGCGTCCCATCGAGTGGCGGCGGCGAAGACACACGGAAAGCGGGTGCGGCCACGGGCGTTGGCGCGTCGATCTCGAGTAGCGGCGTAAACGGCGGCTCGGCGGCGCGAGCGCCCCGCAGTACACGCGTCGGTGCTTTGTCTGTTTCGATCGTCCATTCGGTTCCCCCCCCGCCCCCCGCCCCGCCGAGGCGATGTCGCTCGACGCCATCTGTGGTCTCGACTTCAATGATTTCGCCGCGCGTCCGAACAGTCCGGACGACTCTGTCTCCTCCATGCGGTTCGAGGATCGTCACGAGCCGGGCGTTGCGGCCTTTCACACGCACGACGTAGAACGGCACGCGCTCATTGCGGCCAGGGAGTCCGGGACCCTCGGCCTGCAACAACTCGCCGTCGAAGACCAGGTGTAGCGTGAGCCGCGCGCGCTGTTCGATGTGCGTCACGACAATCGCGTCGCGCTCCCCCCGATCTGGCTGAAACCGTTTCACATGATTGACGAATTCATCCGGTAGCTCAGCGTCATCCCAACGGCCGGACGTCTCGATATCCGGTCGTCCGGCAACGTGCCACGGAAGCTCCGTGACGTGCGACTCTGCCGCGCTCAGCTCGACGACGTCTACGAGATAGCGGGGCCCGGCGACAATGGTGCGCGTGAGGTCGCCGAAGCGTCCCCGCACCCACGCCCATTCACCCTGGTCGTCAAAACATTGGCAGGTAGCAGCGCCCATCGGCTGCGACGCGCCGTCCAACCGCGGCGCGTTGTGCGCCAACGTCGACCGGTACCAGAACAGGTCTCGAGCGACGTACGTGCCGGTCCCCGGATCCGGCAGCCAGTGTACGCCACCGGCGTGCAGCGTGAGATGCAGGCGGTCCGGATGGCCGTGCCCTCCACCGTACGGGCCACACTCGAGGCTCACATAGCGGTCGTCGCGGCGGAGCACGGCGAGGCCCTGGCTCTCGAGCAGCACACTCGGCGCCTGCCACGCGGCGTCGGCGACCGGTAACTCGGGAAGCATCTCCAACAACGACCACCACGACAAAGCAGCACGCGAAACCGGAAAGGGCGCATCCGAAAACGGCGCTTCGTGCAGATAGTATTCGAACAATTCGAGCCTGGGCGCGTTGGCGACTCGATAGAGCGTGTGCAGCCAACCGCTCAATGGCTCGGGCTCCGTTTCGCCAAGTCGCGAGATGCCGATCTCCCACAACTCCAGATAGGCAGGTTGCGCGAGCGAGACGCCGAAGCGCGCATCTTTGCGCGCCGGAAACGTGAAGTCGGGCAACGCGCTCAGCGCCGTGGCGCGCAAGGCCGCATGCAATCGTTTCGCCAATCGCTCATCGGCGGTGAAGTCCACGCCTGCGACGCGCGCCCACCCCGCGCCGGTGAGCAGACCCCGCAGTGCGAAGAGGTGATAGTTCTCGCCCTCGTACCACATGCCGTCGCGCCCATAGCCGCGCACCAGATGAGCGATGAGGCCGGTGTCACCTTCGATTGACCGCTGCGCAAGGTCTTCGTCCTCAAACCAGACGGCGATGGCGGCCAGCGCGGCGTTGTTCCACGTCTGGCGGTTCGAGAATCCCTCATCGAAGTCGCCGATGAGGGTCGCGGCTTCTTCGGCGACCTGATTGACGCCCTTGGCAGCCGCATCGTCCAGCGCACCGGCAGCGCGGAGTAGCATGGCGGCGGCCACATAATTGCAAATCCAGAGCGACTCGAGGTACGTCGAGAAAAAGAGCCGGCTGGGACCGAGGACGTTGTCGCGGTTCGGATAGCGCCAGTAGCGCTCGGCGTAGGCCATCAGGATCTCGCGCGCGCGCGCGGCCGCACCTCGATCGGCGTTCTCACCGACACCAGCGAGTGCCGAGAGATGGGCCGCTCGTTCGGCGAGCCAGAGATGCTGGTACTTTACCCAGTGACGGTCATGGCGCTCGCCGCTCCACATCTTGCCGCAGCGCAGACATCGGTGTTCGCACGGGCTCCACGGATCGAACGCCAGTGGCGTCCCGTCGTCCGGGCACACACCGCCATCCATCGACAAGAGCGCCTTCTGGTCCGGAATTACCGGCAAACGCTGCATCACGGGTTGCGCGCGCTCGCGCAGATGCGCCAGTAGCGCGCGCAAATCGGAAGAGCCGCGAACGACCGCCGCGCGAGCCGCCAGCTCCTCGGCGGTCACCACGTCTTCAGTCCTTCCACGGCCCAGGAGAAAAGCAGGATGCGCGCGCCCGCCTTGGCGACCGCTGGGGCGGCCGCGCGGGCGTCGCCTTTCATCAGGAAAAACATCGAGCCCCCCGCGCCGGCACCGGCCGCCTTCCCGCCCAACATCCCTCCTGCCGCCGCAACCTCACCCTCGAGTTGCGCCATTTCCGTGGTCCGCATCCCCGCGTCGAGCGCCTGCTGATGTTTCCAGTTCTCGCTGAGGAGCCTGCCTACGCGCGCGAGATCGGCCGCCCGCAGCGCTTCGACCATCTCCTCCGCTACGTCCTTCATCGCACGCAGCGCTCCAGTGACGGTGCGGTCGCCGCGCTCATAGGCGTTCATCACGCGCGAGATCGTGTCGCCCGAGACGCGGCTCTTGTTGGTGTAGCAGAGCAGGAGCTGGCGTTCGAGCGCCGTCGCAAACGCCGGATCGAGGGTCAGCGGCTCGATGCCGACGTCGGGATCTCGAAAACTGAGGCGATGAAAACCGCCGAGTGCCGCCGCGTACTGGTCCTGTTTTCCGCCCGGCAGCCGCGCCTCGACGGCCTCGACCTGCCACGCCTGATCGGCGGATTCAGCGTCGCTCACGCCTTCTTGCCGCGCGCGCGTCAGCGCGCCGACCAGCGCCACGCCTAAGGCGCCGGAGCTGCCAAGTCCCGAGCCGGAGGGTGCATCGCACCGCGTCGTCAGCGTGAATCCGCCGAGGACGGGGAACATGCGCAGCGCCGCCGTCAGGAGCGGCAGCTTCCCTTCCGTCGTGAGGCCGCCAGAGTTCGCGCATTCGAGCGTCTCACCTAGCTCTTCGGACACGAGTCTCAACAGCTGCCCGCCGAGTTCGAGCTGCACGTGAGCACGCAGCTCGATCGAGCCGTTCACGACGATCCCACCTTCGCGCGCCGAGAAGGGTGGCACGTCGGTCCAGCCTCCCGCAAAGTCGAGTCGCATGGGGGCGGTCGCATGGAACGCGGTGGGCAGATCGCGGCGTCTCATGGTACCACGTGCCACGTGGCCACGCTGGGAAGCTCGCCGCGCACGTCCGTCTGGACGCCGCGCACTCGGGTGTTCATTCCCTGAACTCCACGGCCGTGATACAACCATACGACGGGCAGCCTTTCGGCAAAGAGCCGTTGTGCCGCGACCGGATCGGCCGGGACCGGAATCCCGGTCAGATCACCGAGCGACTGGAGATAGCCGAGGCCGGGGTCCCCCGTGATGCCCATGACCGCGGCGGTGAAATCGTGACTGGGGCCGTACACCCGACCCAGGAAAGCAGACAGCTCGAGCTGGCGAATCGTCACTTCGAATCCCACGGCGGCCAGGCGCGCCTGGATCATCTGCTCGAGCGCGGCTTCGCCGCTGCCGACGGTGAGGAGCTCGAACCGCAGCCGCCGGCCAGCGAGCAAGTGCCGAGCCGAATCGGGCGCCACCGGCAGCCGCGGGACGGCAACGTATCCCGGCACGCCGGCCGGCACCGGGCCGTCGGCCACGGACGCGAAGCCGAACAGATAGCCGTCCACGATCTCCTGACGGTCGATCGCCAGCGCGGCGGCCAGGCGGACGCGCGGGTCATCAAACGGCGGGCGCCGGGTATTGAACACCAACCCGTACGGAAAAATGACCGGGTAATCACGAATCATGAGTCCAGCGTGCCGCCGCACGAACGCGGCATGCTGTGGACTGACACCCGCAAAGTCGAGCTCTCCCGCGACCAGCGCCGCCAACTTGATCATCGGCTCATCGACAACGACAACGATGAACCGATCGATGTGCGGCTGGCCGCCCAGCGCGGATGGGAAGTCGGCATTCTTCGCGAATACCCAACGGCGGTTTGCCTCGTGAGCAACGAAGCGAAATGGGCCATTCCCGACCGGGCGCGCGTTCCAGGCGGCCGTTCTGAGCTGCGCGTGGGGAACGGCGTCCAACAGGTGCGCCGGCAGGACCGCGAGATCGGTGAGCACGTCCGGAATGTGATCGGACGTAGGCGGAGACCGGAATCGCAACTCTACTGTTGAATCGTTCAACGCGGCTACCGACGCAACCGGCGCAAGATCGTTGAGGCGCGGGTACCCGGTCGCCGGATCGCGCGCGGCATTGAGCGTCCAGGCGACGTCGCGTGCCGTCGTCGGCGTGCCGTCGTGCCAACGCACGTCGGTGCGCAGCGTGAACGTCAGTGTTCGCCTGCCGTCCGACCACCGCCATGCGCCCGCCAGATAGGGGCGCGCAACGAGCGTTGAATCGTAGCGGGCGAGCGTCATCAGCAGGACATAGCGCTGCACCTGGCGGGCGAGCGGATGGACGGTGAGCAGTGGATTGATGCTTTGCAGATCGGCGCCGGATGCGAACAACACCGTCGGGCCGCGGCGCGATGCCTCGTCCTCGCCACCACAGCTTCCAGCCACCAGGATAGCGAGCAGGACCGATGCCGGCAGTCGCGACACGCCCGTCATTCTAGCGGCCCATCGGAGGCCGCGCGAGATTCTCCGCGATGTTCGCCAGGCTCGGACAACGTCTGCTCACCGGTATCGCCGTCGTGCTCGGCGTCGTCATTCTGACGTTCCTGCTGCTCCACGTCGCGCCGGGCGACCCGGTCCGGTTGATGCTGGGCCCGACGGCAACAGCCGAGCAGCTGGCCGCCCAACGCCGGGCCCTCGATCTCGATAGACCGCTGCCGTCCCAGTTCGCGAGCTGGGTGGGACGTTTCGCCCGCGGCGACTGGGGCACGAGCATCGCCAAAGGGCGTCCCGTGCGCGCCGTCCTCGGCGCCGCGTGGCCCGCGACGGTGCGGCTGGTCGCGCTGTCGCTGCTCTTGAGCTATCTGCTGGGCCTCGCCGTCGGTGTGGTGCAGGCGGCACGAAGCGGATCGCGAACCGACACGCTCCTGTCCGTCACGTCGGTGACGTTGTTCGCCATTCCCGGATACTGGTTGGCCCTCATGCTGGTCCTCGTGTTCACCTATTGGGCGCGGCTGCTGCCCGCATTCGGCGCCGCGGGATTCGATTCCGACTTTCTCACTGGTGGCGCTTTTATTGCCGACCGCCTCCGCCATCTCATTCTTCCACTCGCGACGCTCACCGTCATCGGGATCGGCGGCGTCGCCCGCTTCGTGCGCGGTGCGATGCTCGACACGCTGCATCAACCCTTCATCACGACCGCACGCGCCAAGGGACTGGCACAAGGGCGCGTGATCGGCCGTCACGCGCTGCGCAATGCGCTCACGCCGATCGTGATACTCCTGGGACTGTCATTGCCGGCGCTCTTCTCCGGCGCCGTGTTCGTCGAAGCGGTGTTCGCGTGGCCTGGCGTGGGCCGGGTGCTCGTCGAGGCGGTCCAGGCACGCGACTACCCGGTCGTCATGGCGGCCACGGCAGTCAGCGCGGTGCTGGTCGTGGCAGGCAATATGCTTGCGGATCTCCTCGCCGCCTGGCTCGACCCGCGCGTCCGGAGCGCCGCGACGTGACGCGACTCCTCAGAGATCGCCGCGGAGCGTTTGGAGCCATCGTGCTGCTCAGCGTCGTCCTCTGCGCGGCGGCTGCGCCGCTCGTCACGAGCGGAGCGCCGGCGGTGCAGCGCGACATCGTGGCTACCCGATTTGTCGCCCCGCTGTCCAGCGACGCGCACGGCGTGTTTCACCCGATTGGCACCGACCGATTCGGACGCGACGTCTGGACGCGCTTGGTCTATGGTGCCCGCATTTCCATGGGCGTCGGCGTGCTGTCGGTCCTCGTCTCTCTGCTGTTGGGGATCGCGATCGGCGCGGTCGCCGGCTACTGGCAGGGACCGATTTCCCTGACGCTGCTCGGATTGACCGACTTCGCGCTGTCGTTGCCACGCGTCGTCTTATTGCTCCTGCTCGCGGCGCTCTGGCAGCCCAGCACCGCACTGGTGGTCTCCGTCCTTGGCCTCACGGGATGGATGGGCATCGCACGGCTCGTACACGGAGAGGTGCGCACGCTCGCGGCGCGACCATTTGTCGAGGGGGCGGTCGCCGTCGGCGGCAGGCGTCTGCGCGTGCTCGCCAAGCACATCCTTCCCAACGCGCTGACTCCGGTGATTGTCGCGGCGGCACTCGGCCTCGGCAACGCGATCACGCTCGAGGGCGGGCTTTCGTATCTGGGACTCGGCGTGCAACCGCCGACGCCTTCGTGGGGCAACATGATGGCGTCGGGTCGTGATACGCTCGTCAACGCGCCGTGGGTGGCGATCGCACCCGGCGTGGCGCTCGTACTCGTGGTGATCGCGTGTGCGCTGCTTGGCGATGCGTTGCGTGATCAGCTCGATCCGAGCTTCCGCAGCGTTGCTTCGTGAATCTCGTGACCGCCTTCGAACGGATGCAACGTGTAAGGAATCCCGTGCTCGCGGAGCCGGGTTTCAGTGGCGGCGACGATCTTCGGCGTGAAGAGTTCATCGTGCGTGCCGTACACCAACGTGAGATGCGCGGTGCGCAGGCGCTCCGCGGTCTTTCGCTGCATGAGGTCGAGATCCGGCGGCACCTCCCCGCCCCACACGATCAATCGATCGATCCGCGTCGATCCGAACGCCGCCCAGCGGCAGATCGTCGCTGACCCCTGGGAGAAGCCGAGCGCGGTGACGCGGGCTTTGGGAAGCTCGAGATCGCCGTACACCGCATCGAGGTAGTGGACGTAGTCATCGATCTCGTGGAGCCGGTCTTCCCGCGTCATCCAGCTGGCACCGACACGACGTTCGGCGGGACTGTCGGTGAGATAGAAGCGCGATAGACCCTCGGGGGCAACAACGCAATGTCCGAGAACCTCGAGCGACCGGAAGCGCTCGAGAAATCGGGACGCGAGTTGGCCGTATCCATGACAGACGATCCACACCTCACGCGCGCCCTGCAACGTTCCCACCGTGAAGTAACGCGCGGTCCGCGGCGTCGACAGGCTGTGTTCCTGCATCACGTCACCAGAATCGAGACGATCTCGTGTGGCTCCGCGACGAAGCGCACGATGCGACCGCGCTGCTCGAGCACGAGTGCCACGGCTTCGCGCTCGTCGGCGCGGACGCGATGCGCGGTCTTGATGCCGTCGCCGAAGCGCCAGGCGCCGGCCGTTTTGCGGCCGGTCGCGTTATAGCAGCGAAGCACCATCGGCGAACCGATTTGCGCGGGTTTGAGTGCCGAGAATACGAGACCCGCGCCCTCCAGGGCAATGTCGACCGGCGCCGGGGTGAGTCCCGCGGCATCACGCAACCAGAGAGCGGTGAGTGGAAGAAATGCCTCCTCCCAGAGATGCGGCAGGACATGTCCTCCCTCTACCTCAGCGACCGAGATCGTGGCCAACGCGAGCTCGATGCGCGTAGTGCCGAGACATTGGGCACCGGGAATCGCCGTCGGCCAGGCGGCATGACCCGGCCGGGTCGGCAGATCGCCACGAGAGAGATCTCCGATCGCGCGCAGCAGCGTAATCAGGAGATCGCCTTTCGCAGTCCATTCGTATTCGAAGAACGCCGGCGCGAAGACCGCGAGCCCCCGGCTGCCCCGCGCCATGGCGACGAACCGCTGCGCCGGCGCCGTGCGCACCGGCGTCTCGCGCGGATACGCTGCCGGGTCGGCCGTGACCGGCGGCCGCTCGACCGTCCCAAATGCCCCGCCCGCGAGCGCGCTGGCGCCCGCCAGCGCGGTCGGCACGCGAGCGCGCAGCCGATGGCGCTGATTGCGATTGTCGATCTCGAGAATCGTGCGAACCATCGGACTGTCCGCGTGCAGTTGTACGATCAGCCGCGCATCGATGCCGCGCGTGATTTCAAAACGCGCTTCCAGAGCCGCGACCAGCGGACCTCCCGCGAGACGCCTCACGGCAATCGGTCCGGCACTCAGCTTCACGCGGTCGCGGGCCGGAGGACAGTACGTGTACGCATCGCCGGCGTCGCCTTCATCCTCGAGACGCAGCAGATCGACATAACGTTCCTCGCGGCGGCGATCGACGAGCGTCAGGGCTCCATTCGACTCGAGCGTCACCTCGACGAAGCGATTCTGCAAAGAACGACCGCGGACGCGAACGTCCTCGCCTTTGCTCACGGGCGCCGGCACACCGACAGTGAGCGTCGCGAGCCCAAGGCCCGGGACAGTCGGCGCGCGAAACGCGATGCGAACCTGATCGACTTCATCCTGATCGGGATAATGCCGCGATGCATCGATGCGCTCCTCCATCACGCGCTGCGCGAGCACCTGTACGGGAATCGACCGGCCATCCGCACCGAATAATGAGAAGAGTCGATAACCCGGCCCTTCTCTCGGTGCGCGGCCCGCTGTTGGCGGTCCCACCAGCACGTCGCGGCGAAAAAACGTCACGTCTGCGATCGTGACCCCGACACGCGGCCGAGCCGCGGAATTCCAGAGCACGAGCCCCGGCTCCGCAGTGCCCGCACGCTCTCGCGCAGCGTCCGGATCGTGGCCCACGAGGCGGTGCAGCGAGACGCGTGTCAGCTCCCCAGCGTACGCGGTCACGTCCGTCAACCGGCTGTCGGCCTGCGTGGCGACCCCGTCGGCGGTAGTACCGGCAATCGTATCGTGGAATTGGGTGTGGATCAGCGCGCGCCATCCGGTTTCGAGCAATGCCCTGGTATCGATCCCGCCGGCGTAGCGCGCCAGCGCCACCAGCGGCTCCGCGATTCGCTCGAGGCGCAGCTCGGCGACTCCGTGGCGACGCTTGAAGGGCGCACGCGTGCCGTGCACACCCTGGAGGGTCCAGGTGTAGCCGTACGACCACCGCAGCTCGCCTGTGATTGGCTGCGCCGGTGTGCTCTCGGCGGCCTGGAAGAACTCGTCGAGCCGCGACACGCGAAACGCACTCGCCGGCTCGAGCTCGGCCAGCACGTCGCGGAGACGCGCGAGCGCCGGATGCGGCGCGTGGTGATCGGCCCCGATGAACACTGGGATGTGCTTGCCGGCGGCGCGTTGCACGAGTGCGGCACGGACTTCGGTCCAGATGTCGGGGAGACGCGCGCCCCCGCCAGGTAACGCCGCGCCGATCTCGTAGCCTTGCGGCGGCAGGTGCCAGAGCAGCAAGTCGTGGGCGTTCGAGCCGCTCCACCGGTAGAAATCGCGATCCTGTCCCGGATCGCCACCGAGGCCGCGCCACAGTACGCCATACTTGATGCCGAACTCGCGCGCGAGACTGGGCACGACCGCCGGGTGACCGAAGGCGTCGGGCGAGTACAACACGTCCAGCCGTCCGCCCAGCCGCTCGGCATCAGCCGCGCCGAGCAAGAGGTTTCTGATGAGGGACTCACCGGAAGGAATGAACTCGTCGGCCAGGACGTACCAGGGGCCGACTTGGAGCCGCCCGGTTTTGACGAGTGCCTTGATCTCGCTGTCGCGCTCGGGCCGAGCACGCAGGTAGTCCTCGACGAGAATGGTCTGCCCATCGAGCAGGAAGCTGCGAAATCCGCCGTCCGCCTGGAGCCGTTCCAGCAACACGTCGAACATTGCCACGAGCCGCGCGTGAAACGCGGCGCGCGGCAGGTACCACTCGCGATCCCAGTGAGTATGCGGGATCAGATGAAATATGTACGACGTCACGGCTCGAGCTTCGAGATGTCCGCGAGGCTCGACAAGTGCACGTGTGCCACGCGCCGGCCGCGACCGAGCAGCGCGCGCACGTCACCGCGCGCCTGCGCCGCGTGCAACGCACCGAACGTCAGTCCCATTTCAGGGATGGCGATGTCGTCACTGGTCTCGACCGTAATCACGAGGAAGAGACCGGTATTCGGGCCGCCTTTGTGCAGCTGACCCGTCGAGTGCAGATAGCGCGGGCCGATGCCGAGGGTCGTCGCGCACCGAAGCGTTCGGCCCCACGCGGCGCGCAGGCGTTGAAGTTGGTCGAGCACTTTCGCGGTCGGCGGCAGATAGGCAAGAATGGCGAGATAGTCGCCGGCTGTGGCGCTGCGCCGCAGGCTGGCTGGTGACAACGTCTCGATCGGTTCGACGACGGCTCGCGGCTCTCCCGCGGCAACCAGCTCTGCGCGCGCCAGCCGCTTTGCTTCTTCGACGTCCGGTTGGTCGAATGCGTTGACGCCGAGACGTTCGCAGAGTGCCTTGGTTGCGTACTCCCAGCGCAGAAACTCGCGCCCGAGGTCGAGCGGGTCGGCCGAGAACTCTGCTGAGCCGACCGTCTGAAGATCCGGCAACGACGCATCGAGGGGATCGTCGACGATCGGCACGACACCGCGGCCGTCCTTCCCCGAGCTTTCCCCGATCAGTTGCTCGACCCAGTGCGCGAGTGCGCCGACCTGGCGCGGCGGCGCGAGCCGCAATTTGTCACGACCCGACTTGGCACGATCGGCGATCGCGCTGCCGAGTCGTTCCGCGGCGGCAACGTCCACGCGTCCCGTCCGCTCGAGCAGCGCGCGACCGTCCACGCCCATGAGGGCGGCGGGCAGCATGCCGATGGCGGTCAGCGCCGAGTAGCGGCCACCGATACCGGGCGGATGAGGGATGACGGCTCGAAAACCGCGCTGCCGCGCGATAGTGTCGAGCGGGCTGCCCGTTTCCGTGATGGCGATGAACTGGTCGGGGCGAGCACACGCCACGAAGTGATGGCAGAAGGCCAGCGTCTCGACGGTGTTGCCCGACTTGCTCGCGACGAGAAACAAGGTCCGCCCCAGCTCGTCGTCGGAGACGGCGGCGCGCACGGCCGCGGGATTCGTGCTATCCAGCACCCGCAGCGTGCGCGCTTCGAACGCGCTGGCGAGCACGTCCGCGACCAGGCTCGATCCGCCCATCCCACAGACGAGCGTGCGGTCGAGACCGTCGGCTCGGACCGATGCGGCCAGTGCCGTGTACCCATCCCACTGCGCGAGCGATTGCTCCGGCGCGCGCATCCATGCGAGCAGATTCATTGGCGGCGAAACATAACGAGGTTAGGTTAGCCCCGGGTGCGCCGAAAATGATTCCGCTCAGTCGTTCCGCCCGCGTGCTCGTGGTCATCGCCGCCGTCTCGTTCGTGGTCATGGCCCTGCTGTACGCTTTCCCGTCGCACAACCGTCAGACCTTGCTCGTGACCACGGACGTGTGCTGGGGCTGGGCGGCGGCATTGGCGGCGTTCTGCTGCTTCAACACCGCCGGCCGTGTCACCCCCGCCGAGCAACGCCGCACCTGGCGCTGGATCGGCGCGGGGTGCGCCTCGTTCTTCGCCGGCGCGCTGGTGTGGACGTATTACGACTTCTGGCTGCGCGCCGCACCGCCGTACCCATCGCTCGCCGACGCCGGCTTCCTCGGCATCTACGTCTGCTTGATCGTGGGCATCGTCACGCTGGTCCGCGGCCAACCGACCCGCCGCACCGATCCCGAGCTGATCCTCGATACGGTGCTCGTGACCTTCACCGTCGGTGCGTTGGCATAAGAGTATCTGCTGGAACCGCTGCTTGAGGGAGCGACACCCCGCTCGACTGCCGGACTCCTCACCAGCATCGGCTGGTCGATTGGCGGGATCGCGGTGCTCTGGATGGTCCTGATCCAGATGCTGCGCCGAACGGTGTTCCCAGTTGCGACCGCCGCGTTGGCGCTTCCCGGTATCGTGGCCTTGGCAATCGGCAATCTCGTCTACGCCGTCGTCGCGCTCGGTGGCACGTATCAACCCCCGGCGGCCCGCTCGATCTCACGTGGGATGCCGGCCTGTTGATGATCGCGGCGGCCGCGGCGCTCGCGCCCCATCGTGCGCTCCAGCTCGAGCGCGACCGTGCGACACCCACATCCGGCCTGACCGCGCGCGTCGTGGCATTGATCGTCGGTCTCGCCGGCATGAGTGGTATGGCAATCGTGGGGATCGTGCGTCCGGAACCAGGCGTCGATGTGGCGATTCTGAACTTCCTGAAGCGACGTGGCATGCACGCAGTTGCGGTGGGAGACGGGGCCGACGCCTTGCGGGCGCTGCGGCGCGAGCACTTCGACGTCATCGTGTCTGACGTGCGAATGCCGGGGATGAGCGGGGGGGAGTTCCTCGAACGACTACGGCGCGATTACCCCGCGATGGTGAATCGCCTCGTGTTCACGACGGGAGATACTTTTGCGGCCGACACATCCGAATTGCTACGCGACTCCGGCCTGCCCTCGCTCGTGAAACCCTACGATTTCGCGCAGTTGGAAGACCTGCTGCGCGAGGTAGCTAAAACCTCGGCTTGAGCGTCAGCTCCAGATCCGAGCGTCCGATGCCATTGGCCGTCGGCGCCAGCGAGAACCGCAACGGCTCGGCATCCACTGCCAGCGCATCGAGCACCTGTTCCGATACCGTCAGCTCATAGTCTCCCGGCCTGACCCCCATCAGATAGAATGCCCCGTCATGGAATGTGACCAGCGTCCGGCGCGCACCGCTACGGCGATCCGTCAGGAACAGCGTGACCGCGGCGACGCCAGCCCCGTTCCGTACCACACGACCCTCGATGATCCCCGATTCCACCACCGGAATGTCGAGACTGCGAAAGCGATTGGGGCCGGGCACAATGCTGGTACGCGCGAACAGCGGCACCAGCAGCGGCGACTCGAGCGAGAGCGAATCGAGGCTGACGATGACCGGCTCGAACGGCACCAGATCCCACACGTGATATGAGCCGTCCGAATCGCTGCGGGCGGAGAGCGATCCGATCAGTACTCGCGCATTGATGATTGGCGGCTCTCCCGGGTCACGAATGCCATTGGCGTTCTCGTCGAGGAACACGTGGCCGGTGAGGCCGGAGCGCTCCACCGACGGACCGGGTGCCACGCCGAGGCGGTCGGTGCGGCGGTCCCAGAGAACGGAGCCCTGTACGAATTGGCTGCCGCTGATCGGCTGACCTGGGGGAGCAATGAACGAAGTCACGGCTCGGACGGCCGGGAAGTATGATGTCAGGGTCAGGGAATACGTCAGTCCCTCGGCACCGCGTTGCCAGCGGGCGCCGAGCTCCAGGCGCATGCCGTGGGTAACCGGCCGTGCGGCGAACGCAGCCCATGAGACGAGTCCGGAGCGGCGCTCGATCTCCGTCGTCGTGCGCAGCAACATCTGGCTCAGGAACCCACCCCAGCGCGGCCGGGGCAGCATGAACGTCGCCAGCCCGGCGAATTTTCGATCGCTTCCACCGCCTCCAAGCGACCCGTGCTCCAGGCGCACGTAGGGCAGAAAGCGGACTTCGTCGGTCTGAATCGAGGCGTCCACTTGGGCCCGGGTCAATGCTCCGGCATCAGTGCTGATGTGGTCGACGCGACCGTTGAAGAAGAACAATCCGGTGGCGCTATGTGGCCGCAGGAATCCGGAGAGCGACCACTGCCCGCGACGGCCAGGGGTGAATACCACTGGTGCGGTGTCGTGCGCGAAATGCTCGTACTCGCCTTCGATCCGCAAATCGACGGATGGCTCGTACCGCAGCGCCCCACTCACCAGACCGGACCCGACGAGCTCGCCCTGCACTGCCCACGAATTGCTCGGGTTTCCGACGACTGACGCGTAGGGATGGAATCGATCGGCCACCGAGTCCCGCCAGAACTGATCGATGCCGCCCTGAAGCGTCCAGCGCCGCGTCGCACCGTAGCGGAGATCGAGATTCGCTGTCGCCCGGCACGTGACTGCCGGGGCGGGACATTGGCCCACAGAGAGCCCGTACTCGAACTGGCTGGCCGGAAGCAGCTCGGCCAACACGCGGTAGGTGCGGTTGAACTCGCGGATCTCGCCGAACGGTCCATAGGCGACGAAGTCGACCGGGTTCTCGCCGTATCGCACGGGAAGATCGATGGCGAAGCGGCCTGTCGCGTCGGTCGAATCGTAAGCCACGAGATCGCCGCCGCGATATGCCTCCACGGACCATCCAGGCTGTAGTGTGCCGGCGTAGCGCAGAGATCCAAGCAGTGACGGGCGCACGAAGGGCGCATTGGTAATCGCGAAGCCGCGGAGGGCGCGGACGCGGGGTCCTGTGGATGGCGCATCGCCGAGCCGCAGTTGTTTCACCCAGCGGTTCTCCCGCCAGACGCCATTCCACGATCCATCGACGTGAACAACTCCCGCCTCAGCCGGACCAACGCTCTGCGCCAGCATCTCGAGCGAGCCGCCGCCCACGTCAGCACCCAGTCCCACCCCGTACGTCGAGCCTGCAACGGGATCGGTGGAAGGCGAGAACAACGAGTAGTCGACGACCACACCGTCCCAACCGGGGCGTTCGAGGCCGAGCGTGACGTCGGCCCGCATACTCTCGGGACGGCGCAGGTACGCTTCGCGCGCCGCCTCGCGCTGCAACCGGCGGGCGATGGGCAGACTGCTCGGATCCACGACCGTTGCGGTGAGATCGGACCAGTCCACCGAGAACATGACGCCGAGCAAGTCGCCCAAGCGTTCGCTGCCGACGTACAGCTCAGAAGACTCGAAGCGAATGAACTCCGGCTCGATACGGACGCGGTGATCGCCGTACTGCATCGTGTCACTGCGGACGTCGATGACGATACGGCGATTCCCAGGATCGACGGTCGCCTCCAGCCGTCCGTCCGGCGTGAGCCGGTGGCGGATCTCGACCAACTGGAAGAACTGCGAGAGTGGAAGCAAGACCTCGGAGCGCACCCGATACGCCTGCACTGTCGTTCCGGTGATGCGGCCGATGCGCAGATCGATGACGACGGGTTCGGGCGCCGTGTCATGGGCAACCCGAGCGAGTGCTATCGAAGCAGACGCGTGAAGTTCTGGAACGACGGCACCGAGGGTAACCGCGGCCAGCAGCGCGACCCCTCGGATTGGAAGCATCGCCTACTGGTAGACGAGCGACACGATGACAGTCCCTTTGTAGATCCCGGGCTTCGCCGCAGCGGCAGGGCTCACGGTGCCACCGATCCAGATGTACATGTTTGGATTCGCGGGCGGACCGAGCCGGCCCACCGTCCCAACAGCGGGATTGAACGCCGTCGCGGTGGCGGGATTGTTATTCGCCCGGTTCCAGCGCGCCGCTATCGCGTTGAACGTGATCGGCATCGTGGAGCCCGGCAGCGCTTGAATGTTCGTCAGGGTCGTGGGAAGGGTGAACGTAATAATTAGGAAGGCGTTTCCGCTGCCGCGGACTTGCCATTCGCCGGCATTCGCCGCGGTCGGCTGCACGGTCGTCGAAACACCTCTGATCACGGTGCCGAATCCCAGATTCCACAGCGTGGTGATCGTCATGCCCACAGTGACCACAACGGCGTCGGCCGTGATGCCCGCGCTGGGCGTCTGCGCAACCGCACGCCCCGCCAGCCCAGCGCCGCAGAGCGCCAGCAGCAGCGACGCCCCGCGGCCATGTGTCAGGGCACCACCACCTGAACCGAATCGCGAACGGCCGGCGCCTTGAGCACCACCGTCGGATCGAGATCCTCCCGTTCCGTCACCACTTCGTAGCGCAGCCAATAGCGACCGCGCCCGAGTCGCGAAGGAGAAATGAGGTTCACGAGACGCGGCTCCATCGTGATGTACACGCCGATGGGGGACTGATAGGAATCGAGAACACGGCCTGCGGAATCCATCAGCGTCTGGCGAATCGTGCCGATGAACGCGGCATTGCCGCGCCGCTCGAGCCGTGCCCGCGTGACGAGCGAGTCGGCGACGATCTGCGCGCGCAGCTGTGAGAGCGCGAGACCCGTGGTGACCGGGCCCTTGCGATAGTTCACGCCGATGATCGTGCGAACCTCGAGCGTGAGACCAACCTGAATCGCCGTCGTGTCCGTGACGCCGGAAATCGGCACCCGACCGGCCTGCGCCGCGATCACCATCCGCAGCCAGTATTCGCCGTCGGCAAGCCCGGCGGGCGGGCGCGCGAGCAGCCGCACCGTCTGCCGTTCCCGCGGTCCCACGGTCAGACGACGGGGAAATGCCTGAATCCACGCGAGCGCCGATGGCAGCGTCGAATCCGGCACATCCACTGTGCGCAGCGCGATCGCACCGGTCGAATCGGTCACCGGATAGCCGAACATCGTGGAGATTGCGACCTCCACCGGTTCGGTGCCCGGGTTGTAGAGGAGAACCGAGCCGCTGCGCAGGCGGTGATCGATGAAGACGGCGTGGGGCGCCACCATGACGCCCTGTGCGGCGAGCGCCACGCAGTTGACCGTGAGGATTGCGGCCAGAGCGAACGCGCGTCTCACGGCAGCACCGTCACGTTGAGCGTGAGCGTCCCCGTGTAGGCGCCGGCCCGCTGATTCGTCGCGGGATTGGCCTTGCCGCCCACGAAGACGGATCCGCGGCCGTTATTCGATAACGTGGCGGTGAACGACTGCTTCGGATCAAACCCCACCTGACTCCCGATCGACTGTGATTGCGAGTAGCCCGCATCGCCGGCGCCAAAACTCAGCGGCATCAACGCCCCACTCGGGCCGGTCATGGCAACCGGCAGGACGAAGGACAAGAGCACCCGGCTGTTGTTCGGCCCGCGAATGTCGAACTGGCCGCTATTGGCGGGATCGGTCCGCAGGATGATGCGTGGCACTCCGGGAAGCACGGCACCGAACGTCAGCCCGCGCACACCCGTGACCGTGAGCGGCCGCTGTGCATGCAGCGGCACGCCGAGCAGCAGCGCTCCGATCAGCGCGACCGATACCCGCTTCATGTGTTGAGTGCGTCTGCTTGCGACAGCGCCGGCAGAGGAGTCAGAGTCCCCTGCCGGCGCGCCATCGGCTCGACGCCAATTTCCAGTCGCTTAGTAGACCACCGTCATGGTGATCGTACCTGTGTACGTGCCCTGCGCCTGGTTCGTGGCGGGGGTCACGCGCGCGCCCACCCAAATATAGAGCAGGCCCGCCGCGCTCAGCGTCGCAGCATTGCTCGCGCCGGGAACAAACCCGATGCCGCTGGTTTGCAGGTTGTTGTCGGCGCGAACGGCGGCATAGCTGTCGATCGGCAGCGTGTTCGAACCCGAGGACAGCGTGGCCGGCAAGGTGAACGAGAGTGTGACGCCAGCGTTCGCCTGTCCGGTAACATCGAACCGGCCGGCGTTCGTCAGATCCGCCGTCGCCACGGTTTTGTTCACGCCCGGGAAGACGTTGCCGAAATTCAACTGCTGGGCGCCATTTACGTTGATCGGCGTTAAGACCGTCGCCGTCGCCGTGATGCTGGCATTGTTCGTCTGCGCCTGGGCAACCGTACCCGTGACAACGAGTGCGGCGACAGCCAAGGTCAGCCTCGTGATGGTGCGCATCTCTTCTCCTGTGTGGTGTCGAGCTTTTTGGCAGCTGGAGGGCCATTCGGCTCCTCCGTCATTCTAGAGCCAAGGAATGGCAAGGCTTATGCCAGCCGCCCGTTTCTTGGGCACCGTCAAATTTCTTGACGAAACCAGCCCAAAAAGCGGAAGCCAAGATAGGACTGAGGGTTACACAAAGCAATAGAAAGATGGTGTAAATATTCTCAACACTCTTTGCAGCGTAACAGAGAAGTTGAAAACGCGCAAATCATGCGTTGATAACCAGTTACCGATAACAGCGATGTGGTACAGGGTCTGCATTAGGGGGAGGGCGAAACCAGGTTCGACCCTCACACGGAGTAGGCAATGCGGTGGACGATCGGTAAAGCAGTCAGCGTGGCGACAGTGGCTCTTCTGGCCGTGTGCTTGCCGCGCACCGCAGAAGCCCAAGCGCGTGGCACCCTGCAAGCGACCGCCACGGTCGTGGATACGCGTCAGGGGTTCGAGGCACTCTCGATGGTCCGGCAGGTCGTGCAGAACGACTCGCGCGCTCAGAGCACTGAGCTGGTCACGAGCGTGGCTCAGGTTTCCGAAGTCCGCGCGCCGGGGGCGCGCGCGGTGGTGGTCACCGTGGACTACTCGCGCAACTAGTTAGACGCCGAGCCGCTGGCGCAGCGCCGGCGGCATCAGCGGAATGGCGTATTTCACGGGGACCGAGAGCGCGAATCCCGGTCCTTGTCGCAACCCGGCGCGATGTACTGAAATCACCTCTCCATCGGCGTTGAACACCGGGCTTCCGGACGAGCCCCCGGTCGTCATGCCGTCGAACTGAATCAGATCCGGCGTCACGCGCGACAGAATTCCGGCCGTCATCGAGGTTCGCACCACCGACGCCCGATCGCGCGCGAACCCGGATCCCGCCGGATACCCGATCAAGGCAGCGGGCTCGCCCTGCCGCGCTTTCGAGCCACCCCAGTCGATCGCCGAGAGATACGAACCCTGATAGCCGCGGATTTTGATGAGTGCGACATCGCGCTCGCGCGACGTGGCGATGATATCGGCGTACCGGCCGAGCGATTGGTCCGCCATCGTCACCCACACCGTGTCGGCCTCGGCGTGCGTCGAATCCGCAACGACGTGCCAATTGGTGAGCATGTAGCCGTCGGCGCTGATGACGAAACCGGTGCCGTCGTAGCGATCACCGCCCAGGGCTACCGTGACGAGGCCGACCGCACCCTGGTTCTGTTGCGCCATCCCCGCGAAGTCGGTTCCCCGAATCGCGCGCATCTTGGCGTCGAGACTCGCCGCCTGGCTTTCCGCCGTCGCCACAGCCCGCCGCAAACTGTCGAGCGACTCCTGTGACGGTGCGCGACGCTCCGCGGCGGCGAGCTGATCGCGCATGCGTTGCAGGTCGCGCTGGCCTTCTTGACGCTGGGATTCACCGGCCGCGAGCTGCTGTCCCAACGCCTGCTGCGCGCGATCGAGCGCCACTTGAAGCTGAGAGGTACGCGACTCCGCGGCCGCGAGCTGCACGCGCAGGCTATCGACTTGGGCTGCGGGCGCGGCGGCCGCACGCGCGGCCGTCAACTCACGGCGCAGCCGGTCGCCCTCCGCTCGAGCGGAATCCGCGGCGGTGCGCATGGCCTCGTTTGTATGCTCGACCTGGCGCGACAGCAGCCAATAGACGCCGTACACGCCGCCGACCAGGAGCAGGATGAGCACGCTGACGATGGCCGTTAACCAACGAATCTTCCGCCGCGAATCCTTTCCGACCTCTTCGGCGACTGCGCGCATGAAGGCCGTGGATCCGCGCCCACCCTTTTTGCGCTCTTCCCGCGCCTTTGCCAGCGCCTGTCCGATCAGTCCGACGACGGTTTTCTGACCGAGCGCCGCTCTCTGGGGCGCCGTACCCATCCCCTCGACGAGCAGCACCGGCCCGCCCTGGCCGAGCATGATCTTGTCGCCGAGCCGGATAGGCATCGGCTTGCTGATCCGTTCGCCGTTCAGGTAGGTGCCGTTCTTGCTTTCGGCATCTCGCACGACCAGACCGCCGGTCGCGCCGACCGTGAGCTCGGCATGAATCCGCGACACGATCGTGTCGTTGGCTGCGACGGGTTGGACTTCGCATTCTCTTCCCCGCCCCAGTCGGATGCGGGTGCCGCGCGCGTCGTACCGCTTGCCGGTCGCGGTCGCCAGCAAAGTGACGCCATAGGCGCGGACCTCCGCCGGCGCTGCCCGGATCCCGGGATGCTCGGGAAGCGTCGCGTCGAGCAAACCAGCGATCGCGGCCACGCGGTACTCGGGGCCGGACTCACCGAGTCGAATCACATCGCCCTGGCCGACTGGCGTGGGCCCGGTGACGCGTTTGCCGTTGAGAAAAGTGCCGTTGCGGCTTCCCAGGTCGGCGAGCAACCAGGTATTGCCTTCAACCCGCAGC
>DATGVZ010000020.1:0-40681 GCA_035299765.1 Gemmatimonadales bacterium | reverse complement strand
TTCGGGGTGAGCGTCCGTCCGCCCGCCGTCAGCGGGCGATTCTATCCTGCCGATCCCACCGAGCTGCGGGCCGTGGTCGCTACACTCCTCGCCGACGCGCGTCGGGCCGCCGGGCCGTCCGGCCGACCGGCCGTCGGTGTTCTCGCACCTCACGCAGGTTACATGTACTCCGGGCCAACCGCCGCTGCTGTATTCGCGCGCGTAACCGTCCCGGCTCTCGTCGTCATCGTCGCACCGAATCACACCGGCGTCTGCGCTGCCGAGGGCGGCGTCTCGCTCTGGGAAGCAGGCGCGTTTCGCACGCCGCTCGCCGAGGTCCCCATCGACGCTGCTTTCAGCGACGCGCTCCTCGCCGCATCGCCGCTCGTGGGTGTCGATCACGACGCGCATCGTGGGGAACATGCCGTCGAAGTCGAGCTGCCATTCCTTCAGCTCGTCCGCCCTGACGTCCGCATCGTTCCGCTCGTCATCGCTTGGGACTCCTGGCCGCAGGCACGCGCGCTGGGGGAGACACTCGCCCAACTCGTGCGCTCAGCCGGCGAGCCGGTTCTACTCCTCGCGTCGAGCGACCTGAACCATTACGAGCCGGCAGCGGTCACGGAACGCAAGGATGCGCGTGCCCTCGAGATGGTGACGGCCCTGGATGGTGCCGAATTGCTCGCGCGCTGTAAGCGCGAAGGCATTTCGATGTGCGGGCGCGGCCCCGCCGCCGTTGTGATCGCCGCTGCGCGAGCGCTGGGCGCGAAACAGGCGGAGGTGGTAGACTACCGCCACTCCGGCTGGGCATCAGGTGACAACGGGCGGGTCGTGGGATACGCGGGGGTGGTGATTCCGTGAACCCAATTCCGGTTCTCTCGGCAAGCGAAGCGGCGGCGTGGGATTCCCAGGCGCGCACGCAATATCGGATTCCGAGTCGAGTCCTGATGGAGACCGCGGGCCGCGCTGTCGCGCAGGTGCTCGTGTCGGAGTTCCGGAACGTGGTCTCAGGTGGCGTGCTGATCGCCGCGGGCGCGGGGAACAACGGTGGTGATGGTTGGGTGGTCGCTCGCGCCCTCCACGCCACGGGCATTCCGGTGTGGGTTGTCGCAGTCGATCCGAAGACCGATGACGCGATCGACAACCGCGCTTTGGCGCGGCTCGATGGCGTGCGTGAGCTGGGGCGCGAAGAAGCATGGCCCCAAGCGACCGTCGCGGTCGACTCGCTCCTTGGTACGGGTGCCGTTGGCCCGGCAAAGGGAGACGTGCTCGCCTTGGCGCAGCGGTTGATCGAATACGGCGCGCCAATCCTCGCAGTGGATGGCCCAACCGGGCTCGACCTCACGAGCGGAGAAGCGCATGGACCGGTTCGTGCGCAAATCACCGTCACGTTCGGCGGACCGCGGCGTGGCCACCTGCTCGCGCGCGAGTGGTGCGGCAAGGTCGTGGTCGTCGACATCGGCTTTCCTCCGCCCGACGCGGCCTGGCCCGCGCTCGTCACCGACGCGTGGGCGGCCGAGCGGCTGCCCCGGCTCGCGCCGCAGATGCATAAGGGCGATCGTGGCCGCGTGTGCGTCGTGGGCGGCGCCGACGGCATGAGCGGCGCGGCGCTGCACGCGGCTCGCGCCGCCCTCGCCGCGGGCGCGGGACTCGTGAAGCTGGTCGCCGCCCGCGAAACGATCGCCGCCGCGCAAGCGAGTCTTCCCGATGTATTGACGGTCGAATCGACGCTCGGTGAGGATCTCGATCCAGCCGCTGCCGAAGCACTCGAGTGGGCGGATGCCGTGGTGCTCGGCCCCGGACTCGGGCGAGAGACCGCACGCGAGCAGTTCGTGGCGCAGGTGTTGAGCCGGCGCGCGGTGCCGACCGTGATCGACGCCGACGCCCTGCATTATTTCAAGGGTCAGGTCAACCGGCCCGTCGTGTGCACGCCGCATCTGGGCGAGTTCCGCGCCCTCGCCGGCGACGCCCTCGCGGACGAAGCGGCGAACGATCGCTGGTCGGCCGCCGCGCACGCGGCGGCGAAGCTCAGATGCACCGTGCTCCTCAAAGGCGTTCCCACCGTCATCGCCGACCTGCGTGGTCCTGAGCACGTCGTTGCGAGCGGGAATCCCGGTCTGGCAACAGGAGGCAGCGGCGATCTGCTCGCGGGATTCATCGGCGCGTTCCTCGCGCGCGGGACTGCGCCCGCCGAGGCCGCCGCGCTGGGCGCACATGCGCTGGGCCGGGCCGCGGAGAGTGGCGCGCGGCAATGGACCGCCCGCAGTCTCCGGCCGGCGGATGTCCTCGCTGCGCTTCCCGACGTGTGGCGGGCGTGGAAGGAAGTACGCCCCGTTGGGCCACCGATTCTCGTCGAGCTCGAGGCCCCGGACGTCGCGTGATTTTGAGAAAATTTTGTTCTAGTGCTGCAACAGTAGGGGCGGCGCTAGTCGCCTGTACAACTGCGCCACTGTCGAATCTCCAACCAATGGGTGGGATCTGGGGACCGGAGAATCACGTGCTCCTCTCCGATTTTTCCGACATCGAGGCGGTGGCCGCGTCACCATGGCTCGTCTTCGCGGCGACGACGCATGGTCTCCTCATTTACGACCGCGGCTTACGCCGCTTCCGGCGTCCCGTCACCGCGATCGACGGATACCCCCAAGGAAGGGTGCGGCGCGCCGTTGCCGATCCGGCGGGGAATGCCGTCTGGTTGGACGTCGGACCTGGGAGCTACATCCGTTACGACGTGGATGGAAAGACATGGACTCCGGGAGACGTACCTTCCACTCAAGCCGGCGGCAGTCTGACAGTCGAGGCTGCCTTGGCGCGTGCGCCCCTTGCGGATGCGATGCGTGCGGCAATCCTCACTGACGCGCGCTTGCGCACGCATCAGTTCACGTCGGCCGCCGCCACTCCTGACCGCCCCGAGATCTTCTTCGGCACGAACGGTCTGGGCATGGTGCGGGTAGATAGGCTGACAGGAGAGTGGGAAGTGCTGAGCTACGGGTTACTCGCTCCCGGGGTTGGAGCAGTCGCTTTGACGCCGGAAGGCATCTGGGCCGCCGCAAATGCGCGTCCGGGCGAACGGCGTGGCTTGACGTGGGTTGCGCGCGACCTCTCTGCGACCCGCACTTCAGAGGGCGGCGGCGCCGCTCTCCGTTTCGCTTTCCATTATGCTCGCCGTCTACTCGCGATCGGCAATCAGCTTTGGCTCGCGACGGAGCAGGGCGTGCTGCGAATCGATTCCGCGACCTTCCAGTCCCGCCTTTGGGATCTCCCTCAAGCCACTGCGCTCGCGCGCGCGCGGAACGGAGTTTGGGTCGGCACCACGCGTGGCCTTTCCTTAATTACTGCCGACGACCAGATCGCGACGTTCGGTCCGAGCGCACTGCCGGTGCTCAGCCTGCTCGCGGTTGGTGACACGTTGTGGGTGGGAACATCGCTGGGGATGGGCCAGTTGGTTCCGGGAGCCGATGCGATCACCACTCCCGCGGAGCTCGTGGATCGCAGCAGCCTGCGCGTGCCTGTCTACGCGTTGACTCAAGTTCGGGACACCATCGTGATGGCCACTGAGCGAGAGCTGCTATGGCGCGATCCGGCGACAAAGAGTTGGACGACCGTGGCTTTGCCGCTCTCGCTCGGAACGCCCACCGCGCTCGCGTTCGATTCGGCGCATGGCCTCTGGATCGGCGGCACACGCGGGCTCGGCCAGGTCGATCTCAGACGCGCGTTCGTGCAAGTGCACAGCGTGCCCTACGAAATGCCGGCCGCGGTCCGCGATCTGACCACTGACGGCGATTATGTGTGGGCGGCGACCGATAGCGGTTTGGTGCGGATTCGATGAACCTGGGTCCTGGCAAAGAATTCGATCGCATCCGCGCGATATTCAATCGTATCTCCGAGCTATCGCCGGAGGCCGAGGGCCTCGGTGACGACTGCGCGCTCGTTCCTCTCGGTACCACCACATTGGCCGTCAGTATCGATGCATCGCTCGAGGGCGTCCATTTCCGCACCGACTGGCTCGACTTCAAGGAGATCGGATTCCGTGCCGCGGGCGCGGCGCTTTCCGACCTCGCCGCCGATGGCGCGACGCCCCTCGGCCTCCTCGTCTCGCTCGGCGTGCCACCGCGGAATGGGAAGAACGGACCGGATCCGGCGGTCGAGATCATGGCCGGCGTCGCGAGGATGGCGAACAATCTCGGCGCGCGCATTCTCGGTGGCGATTTGACGCGCGCCGAGCGCTACAGCGTCGACGTCTGCGTGCTCGGCACCGCCGAGCGGCCGGTCCGGCGGAGCGGCGCGCGCGAGGGCGATGCCTTGTGGGTCACCGGATATCTTGGTGGTGCAGCGCTCGCGCTCCAGGGTTTCCGGGAGGGCAAGCGCATGCCGGAGCAACTGCGGAATCGCTATGCTTGCCCGGAACCTCGGATCACTGCTGGGCGCTGGTTGGCGGAGCGTGGCGCCACCGCGATGATCGACATTTCCGATGGGCTCGCCGCCGATGCACAGCATCTGTCCGCAGCGTCCGCAGTCGGCCTGGAGATCAATCTGGAGCGGATACCCTGCTGGGAGGGCGTTGAAGCGATGGCGGCGATTGCCAGCGGGGAAGAGTTCGAGCTCCTGCTGACCATGCCGCCATCGTTCAGCGACGCGACCGCATCTGCCTTCCGCGCCGAGACCGGCGTGCATCTGACACGCATCGGCAGGTGCTTGCGCGGCTCCGGCGGGCGCCGTGTTGGCGTGCGTCTCCTCGATCACAACAATCCGGTCGCGTTGCCCGCCGGATACGATCACTTCGCGTGACTGTCCGAACCCTCTGGTATTACGTAGTTCTTTTCTTCACGACAGTCCTGCACGCATCGACCGCGATCATCGCGGGCTTGTTTCGCGTCAAGAACCGGCCCGGCGGCGTGTACGACTGGAGCGGCACGGATTGGGCGCGCGACATTCTCAGCGCCGCCGGCACGCCGGTTGTCGCGTCGGGCCTCGAGCACATTCCTCGCGACCAGCCCGTCATCTACGCCTCGAATCATTCCTCGATGTTCGACATCTGGGCTCTCTTCGCCACGCTGCCAGGCTCCGTGCGCTTCGTGGCAAAGCGAGAGCTATTTCGCATCCCGGTCCTGGGGCGCGCGATGCTGGCGGTAGGGCACGTCCCGATCGATCGAACGGCACGCAAACGCGCCTTCGAAGCCTATGATGAGGCGGCGCGCATGATCCGCGCGGGCACATCCGTCGTCGTGTTTCCCGAGAGCACGCGCAGCCGAACCGGCGAGTTGCTGCCCTTCAAGAACGCGCCGTTCGGCCTCGCCATCGCGGCGCAGGTGCCGATCGTCCCGGTGTACGTGCATCACACATTCGAAATTCTTCCGAAAGGCGCGTGGCGTCTGCGGCCGCGGCCGATTCGTCTTGTCGTCGGCCCGCCGATTCCCACCACGGGTCTTCGTCCCGAAGACCGCGAGCGGCTGCGCGACGCGGTGCGCGCGGCGATGGTTGCTCTCCAGGCCAAGGCGCGGTAGGGTTCGGGCCACAATGAGCACCGTCATCTCAGTCCACGCGCGCGAAATCCTCGATAGTCGCGGCAACCCCACGGTTGAAACGGACGTCACTCTCGCGAGTGGCGCCGTCGGCACGGCCGCTGTACCCAGTGGCGCGTCCACCGGCGAGCACGAAGCCGTCGAGCTGCGCGACGGCGATCCCAAGCGCTTCGGCGGCAAAGGCGTGCTCGAGGCGGTCAAGAACGTGAACGAGGTGATCGGCCCGCGGCTCGAGGGCCTCTCGGCCGAAGATCAAATCGCGATCGACTACGCGATGCTCGATCTGGACGGCACACCCAACAAGGGTCACCTGGGCGCGAACGCGATTCTCTCGGTCTCGCTCGCAATCGCCCGCGCCGCCGCGCAGGATGCCGGCCTGCCGTTGTATCGCTATCTCGGCGGGCCCGTGGCGCACGTCCTGCCCGTGCCGATGATGAACATCCTGAACGGCGGCGCTCATGCGGCCAACACCGTGGACTCGCAGGAGTTCATGGTGGTGCCCATCGGTCCCGACACGTTCGGCGAAGGATTGCGCGTCGGCGTGGAGGTGTTTCACGCGTTGAAGAAGGTTCTGGGCAAACGCGGTCTCTCGACGGCGGTCGGTGACGAGGGCGGCTTCGCTCCCGATCTCCCCAACGATGAGGCGGCGCTCGAGGTGATCATGGCGGCGATCGACGCGGCCGGCTTCGAGGCGGGGAAAGACGTCGCCATCGCGCTCGACGTGGCGGCGTCGGAGCTCTATCAGGACGGCTCCTACGTTTTCAAGAAGAGCAAAGGCGGCCAGAAAAGCGCCGAAGAGATGATTGCGCTATATAAGAGCTGGATCGATCGTTACCCCATCGTGTCCATCGAAGACGGCCTGGCGGAGGACGACTGGTCGGGATGGGCCAAGCTCACCGAAGCCTTGCAGGACCGCGTGCAGCTGGTCGGCGATGACCTCTTCTGCACCAACGTCGAACGCCTGGCCCGGGGGATCGAGGAAGGCGTGGCGAACGCGATCCTGATCAAGGTCAATCAGATCGGCACGCTGACGGAGACGCTGCAGTGCATCGAGCTGGCGCGCGGCAACGGCTACGGCGCCGTCATCTCGCACCGCTCCGGCGAAACCGAGGACACCTTCATCGCCGACCTTGCTGTGGCGAGTGGCGTCGGGCAGATCAAGACCGGCAGCGCCTCTCGCAGCGAACGGATCGCGAAATACAATCAACTGCTGCGCATCGCTGAGGAGCTCGGCGACGTGGCTCATTATCCCGGCCGCCATCTGTACGGATTGTGACCCGCACCCGAGTTGCCGGCATCAGCGGAGGCATCGGCCTCGTCGCGCTGGCGCTGTGGGGCGGGGAATACAGTACTGCGGACTGGATCACGATCCGCCGGCAGCTCGCGGATGAGCGCGCGCGGGTGGCCGCGCTGCGCGTCGAGCTCGACTCGCTCGGCAAGCTCGCCCATGACCTCGAGACGAATCCGTCCGTGCAAGAACGGGTAGCAAGAGAACAGTTCGGCATGATCCGCGATGGGGAAGTCCTCTATCGCGTGGTTCCGCGCCAAGGAGGTCCGCCGTGAAAACCGTGTCTCGTTGGGTTCCGGTGGCGCTCGCCACGGTCGTGGGCGGCGCGCTTGCCTGCGGCGGCGGTGATTCGACTGGCCCCGAAGTCCGGGCAAGACGGACGACCGCAGTCGTGGGAGATTCGCAATCCGCGCCGACGGGGACGGTTCTGCCGATTCCACTCAGCTTCGTGGTGCTCGACGCTGGTGACGTACCGCTCGTCGGTGCGACCGTCAACTGGAACGTGGTGTCCGGCTCGGCAACGCTCAGCGCATTGTCCAGCAAGACCGACTCCAACGGCACGGCGAAGACCACCGTCACACTGGGCAACACGATCGGGCCGGTGGTTGTCCGGGGGACCGTCGGAACGGTTGCGCCGGTAACCTTCAATCTCGCCGCGGTCGACCCATGCAGCTACGCCGCGCCGTACACCATCGGCTCGACGGTCAACGGCGCGCTGACGACAAACGACTGTCACGTCTCGATTACCGGTGTCGGCTCCTTCTACTATGACTACTACGATTTCACGGTGGGCAGTCAGCAGGGACTGACCGCAACGATGACCTCGACGACCTTCGATACGTATCTCGAGGTCTTTGGAGGTCCCGACACCGCCCATTTTGATCTCGTCGCCGCCAACAATGATATCTCAGGGACAAATACGAATTCGTTGGTGCAGGCAATCGTGGCGCCGGGTGCGTATGAGCTCGCAGCGAACAGCAACCGGACGGATGCCACTGGGTCGTACACACTGACGTCAGCGGTTCGCCCGCAGACGATTTCCGGCTGTCAGGTGCTCTGGGTGACGCGCGGGATCGCGGTGAGCGATTCGGTCACCACGACCGACTGCGCGACGGATTTTCAGGGGAACGCAGGATACGGCGATGCCGTGGGGATCTTTCTCCGTACCGGATCGGTCGTCAAGATCTCGGAGCACTCGACGGCACTGAACGCGCAGTTGAAGTTGTATCGGGGCGATAGCCTCGGGATCCTACCACCGGTCGCGATCAACGACGACAGCGCAGCAGGTACGACCGACGCATTCATTAGTTACACGGTCCCGAAATCCAACACCTTCGTCATATTCATCGGGTCGTCGGGTGCGACGCAGATAGGCGCCTACACATTCAGCATTTCGTCGACCACGACGGCGGCCGGCTCGAAGGCGCGGCCCGAGCCGCTGCGCTTCCCACCGATGCCCAGTCACTGGCCGCTGCCGGCGGCCCGCAGGAACTAGCACAAGAGCCTCCCCTGCGCCGCGCACTGCTCGCGCTCATCATCGGCGTGACGCCGTGCGCGGCCCAGGACCGTCCCTGCGATCCGTCGGCCCCGCTTGGGCCCAGTCACGATCTCTATTGCATCGAGCTCATCGCGGCTCCGGGCATCAGCGGAGTCTCGGGCCGAATCGAGCTGGTGCTGCCGTCGAGTCCGTTCACCGTCGGACTGACTCCCGATGGCCGAACCCGCTACATCCCGATTGCGTGGCTCACAGGTCTTGCATCGGGTTCTACCTACATCGCCTGGGCAACACCGCCGCAGATGGATACCGTCATCAAGCTTGGTCAGGTGCGCAACGGTCGCGAACAACTTCCCGCAATCGATCTGGAGAAATTCATCGTTCTGATCACGGCCGAGCGAACGGTACGTGTGCGGGCGCCACGCGGCAAAATCGTGTTGCGCGGGCAGTCGCCGAGTACGCGGCTCTTCCCGCCGGATCTGATGGAGTTCTCGCTCGGCGCTGTCGGTCAGCGGGCTGCGGAGCATGCGGACCACATGCAAATGGACAGTGCCGAGTGGCCGATGGTGCCCGCGCCACCAGGGATCACGATGCTGCCATCGGAGATGGCGTTGCGACCGGCGGTTGCGCCGTATCTCCCGCCTCAGGACAGCGCGGCTCCTCCCGCCCGAGCGGGCGAGCGACTGCGGCTCTCCGATGGCGACACGCTGCGGCTCGAGGCCGGTCTCGTGCGCCGCACGCTGAACGGCCGGACGTACACGATGTACGGCTACAACGGCCAGTATCCGGGCCCGCTACTCGAAGTCATGCGCGGATCGGAGATCACGGTTCTGTTCAGTAATCATTTACCGCAGCCTTCTACGATTCATTGGCACGGGATTCGGTTGGAGAACGCGTTCGACGGCGCCGACAACACGCAAGCGCCCGTGGCGCCGGGAGCATCGTTCACCTATCAGCTGCGCTTTCCCGACGCCGGCATCTACTGGTACCACCCGCACGTGCGCGAGGACATCCAGCAGGAGCTGGGTCTCTACGGCAACATCGTGGTCCTGCCCCAGTCGACCCGCTTCGGTCCCGTGAACCGTGAAGAGACGCTGATCCTCGATGATCTGCTCGTCGGTCCGTCCGGCCTCTTCCCACTCGGCAGCGACTCGCCGACGCACGCCCTCATGGGCCGGTTCGGCAACGTCTTTCTCGTGAACGGCGAGCCGAGCTATCGATTGTCCGTGCAACGCGGCGAGGTGATGCGCTTCTATCTGACCAACGCGTCGAACACGCGAACATTGAACCTGTCCTTCGCGGGCGCGCGCATGAAGGTGATTGCGTCAGACGGTGGGCCGCTCGAGCGCGAAGCGTCGGTGCAGAGCGTGATGCTTGCGCCGGCTGAGCGGTACGTCGTCGACGTGCAGTTCGATCGACCGGGCCGCGCCGCGCTCCTGAATCGAGTTCGCGGTCTCGACCATCTCTTCGGCCGCTTTTTCCCGGAAGTCGATACGCTCGGCCTCATCACCGTCGGCGGCGAGCGCGTCACGAAGGACTTCAGCGTGCGCTTCGCCGTGCTGCGCCGCGATCCGGCAACCACCCGCGAGCTCGAGCCGTATCGCGAGTTCGTCGACCGGCCGCCCACCAAGTCGCTGGTGCTCACGCTCGAAACGCACGACCTCCCGTTCGTCACGCAGCGGTTGATGCAGCTTGACTCGATCTACTTCACGCCGGTCGAATGGGGTGGCACGATGCCGATGATGAACTGGGCGTCGACCGGGAAGCAGGTCCGCTGGGTGCTGCGCGATCCTGCCACGGGCAAGGAGAACATGGGTATTGCGTGGCGCTTTCGGCGCGGGCAGGCGGTGAAGATCCGGCTGGTCAACGAGCGTCGCGCCTTTCACGGCATGCAGCACCCGATCCACGTGCACGGCCAGCGTTTTCTCGTCCTGGCGGTCAATGGCGTGCCGAACGAAGATCTGTCGTGGAAAGACACCGTGCTGGTGCCTGCCGGTTCGGTGGTGGATATTCTGCTCGATACCACGAATCCCGGCGACTGGATGCTGCACTGCCACATTGCTGAGCACCTGTCAACCGGAATGATGATGCACTTCACTGTGGATTAGCGAGGACCATTTATGTACGCGCTCACACTTCTGCTCGCTCTGACTGCGCAGCGGCCCGATTCATTCGCGGCCAGCGTGCGTGAGTACATCGCGGTCGATACCTCGCTCGTTGCGTTGACGCACGTGCTGCTCGTCGATGGAACGGGCGCAGCTCCGAAGACCGATCAAACGGTCGTGATTCGCGCCGGCAAAATCGCAGCGGTGGGTCCCACCGCGTCGGTGCAGGTCCCGGCCGGCGCGCGCGTGATGGATATGACTGGTTCGACCGTCATCCCCGGCATCATCGGCATGCACGATCACTTGTTCTATACGGCGGCCGGCGGCCGGGCCGTGCAGATGGGCTACACGGGATCGCACCTCTACCTTGGCTCGGGTGTCACAACGATTCGCACGACGGGTAGCCGGTCGCCATACGCGGAAATCAATTTGAAAGACTGGATCGATCACGGCCTCGCGCCGGGACCGCGCATCCATCTCACCGCGCCATACATCACCGGCGAGCGGGGCGGCGGGGCGATGGCGATTCTGAATTCGCCGGAGGCGGCGCGCCGCTTCGTCGACTATTGGGCGTCGGAAGGCGCGACGTGGATCAAGGCGTATACCGACATCCGTCGCGCGGAGCTGGGCGCCGCCATTGAGGAAGCGCACAAGCGCGGCATCAAAGTCACGGGGCATCTCTGCTCGGTGAGTTTCCAGGAAGCCGTCGCGCTGGGCATCGACAATCTCGAGCACGGGATGCTCACTGCGTCCGATTTCACGACAGGCAAGCAGGCGGACGTGTGCCCCGTCAACTTGATGACGCAGATCAGCGCCTCGGATCCCAAGGGCGATGCCGGGCAGGCCACTATTCGCTCGCTGGTCCAGCACCATGTGTCGATCACGTCGACGCTCGCCGTGTACGAGCCGTTCGTGGCAGGCCGTCCCACGAAAGACGAGCGCACACTGCAGGCGATGGATCCGGAAGTGCGCGACAACTACATGAAGATGCGCCAGCAGATCGACTCGAGCGGCAATGGTTGGGTGTCGCTCCCGGCGTTCAAGAACGCGATGGCATTCGAGCGTGCCTTCGTCGACGCCGGCGGATTGCTGGCCGCCGGGGTCGACCCGACGGGGATCGGGGGCGCGCTGGCCGGGTTCGGCGATCAGCGCAACTACGAGCTGCTCATCGAGGCGGGATTCACGCCCGCCCAGGCGATCCAGATCATGACTTTGAACGGCGCCAGGATCTTGGGCGTCCAACAGCGGCTTGGGACCGTCGAGCCGGGCAAGCTGGCCGACCTCGTCGTGCTCCATGGCGATCTGACCGCAGACCCGTCGGTCATTCGCGGTGCCACGATTGTCTTCAAGGACGGCGTCGGCTACGACTCGGCCAAGCTGCTCGCGTCGGTGCAGGGGAGGGTTGGCGTTAACTAGCGACCTTGCTAGGTTTTTCTCCGCAGCCTGGCAGGGTAGCTCAGCTGGTCAGAGCACGGCACTCATAATGCCGGGGTCGCGGGTTCGAGTCCCGCCCCTGCTATTGGTCATCCAACCCACAAGGGGGCCGTCATGACGTTCCGCGTCCTAGTGCTCGCTGCCGGAGCAGTGCTCACCGCTTCTCTCCCTGCACGGGCCCAGAAGCGCGGCTCCATTGAGATCGGGGCCTTCGCCGCCTACCTCAATGCGGACAACTCTCTCCCCGTCGGCAACGCGGTAGGCATCGGTGCCCGCGCCGGCGTGAACCTGATGCCGTATCTTGCGCTCGAGGCGGACATCGCGCACGCATCGAAGAGCGGCGCCACGTACCAGCCCATTCACGTGTGGCTCGTCTACGACATTCCGCCCGTGAGTCGCGCGGAGCTCTTTTTCGGCGTGGGCTATGTGCGGAATTCGTACACGGGCAGCTACAAAGCGGACGACAGTGGCGTCGGCGGCGAGTTCGGCATCCGGCACCGTTTCAGCAACATGGTCGCGCTGCGGCTCGACGGGCATGCCGATTTCATGCCGAGCGCCGCCAACCACTCGTACCTGGTCAGCTACAATGGCAACTGGGGAATCGGACTCGGCGTGAGTGCGTTACTGAATCGCTAACCGCAAACCTTGTCAGTGCGGACGCCCCGAGGATTGCTCGGGGCGTTCGCGTTCCCCCTACGGCTTCGCGGGCAGATCCGAATTAAACATGTCCGCTACGACCAACCACTTCCCATTGTCCTGCCGCCGCCGAATCTCCAAGAACTTCCCATGGTCTTCGATGGCCGGCCGTCCCGGAGGGGATGCAAACGTCATGTGATAGGTACCACGCATATACGCGAGATCGGCGCGGCCGTCAATCTCGATCGGCGATGCCGTGAAGTGACTGAGCGGCGGGAATGCCGCGATGAACGCGCGGATCGCTGCGCGACCCTGCACCATGCCATGGTTTGGCGGCATGAGGGTAGCGGTCTCGGCATACTGTGCGGCCGCCATGGAATCCCGATGCATTACGACATATGCGGTGAAACTGTCCGTCACGGCGCGCATGGCGGTCTTGTCGGTATCGAGCAACGGCTCCGCCTGGGGTTGGCACGCGAGCACGACGCCGCTGATGAGAACTCCGCTCAGTACGCGCATAGTCACTTTCCTTTCCAAACGACGGGCTTGAGGTGTCGTGACGTCTCGGCAGCGATTTGCTGTGCCTCCTTGAGCTTTGCCTCGTACTCCTGCCGCCATTCCGTCGGCATCTTGGACCGGAAATACGCCGCCGTCAACAGCGCACCCTGCGGCTCGAGACTCGCTGTGCTGCCACAACCCACCGCCATGACATCGCCGAGGAAAAGCGTTGAGCTTCCCGTGTCCATCACGTTGACCACGCGGCACTCGAAATGCGCGAAACACTCGTCCAGGACCGGTACGCCGAGCGTGCCGCGGTGGTGCGGAATACCGGCCAGCTTGTCCAGATCGCGGCCGCTGAAGAAGCCCAGCCGACGCACGATGTCGAACTGCTGCGTATGAAGCAGGTGAAGCCCAAAGCGGCCGGTCTCGTATATCATGTCATGGCTGTAATTGAACTTGTGGATGTAGACCGAGAGCCGCGGGATCGACGGCACAATCGAGGCGCGCACCGCGGCGTCGGAGATCATGCCGTTCTCCTTGCCGCGACGCTCCGCGGTGATGGCGACCACCGGAGATGTGAGATTGCGGAGGAGTTGGTAGGTGAGGTCGGGTTGGAGCATACTTCAAGATACATGTCAGCTATTGCCTCGCTTCCGGAGCGCGTGCGCGCGCACATTCAGCGCGGCAGACTCTTCCGCGAACCCGGCACCGCGATCGTGGCGGTTTCGGGGGGAGCCGATTCTGTCGCGCTCCTCGATTTGCTCGCCGCCGTAGCCCCGACCATCGGACTGTCGCTCGTGGTTGCGCATGCGGACCATGGGATTGCGTTGGAAAGTTGGAAAGTTGGAAAGGTGGTACAGCAGCTTGCTGACGGATACCGGCTGCCATTCGAATGCACGGAGCTGAAGCTCGGACCAGACACTTCAGAGACCGAGGCGCGCCGCGCGCGGTACGCCTGGCTGCGCGAAGTGCAGCGCCGTCGCAGCGCGACATACCTCGTGACCGCGCACCACCAGGACGATCAGATCGAGACGATCGTGTTGCGCGCATTGCGCGGCAGCGGACCGGCGGGACTCGCCGGCGTCGCGCAACGCGGCCGCGGTGGTTTGGTTCGTCCGTTGCTGCCGTTCACGCGACGCGAGCTTCTCGAGTACGCAACCGCGCGCGGTCTGCCGATCCACGATGACCCGGCGAATCGGGATCCGCGGCACCTCCGCTCCTGGGTCCGAGCGACGTTACTGCCGCTGCTCGACGCGCGTCTCGGGCCGAGACTGAACGCCGACCTGCTGGCAATGGGCCGTCACTTTGCGAGTGACCGCCGGGCGTGGGATCGAGTGTTGGATCTGCTGCCGGAGCTGGCGCTTGAGGTGCGGGATGGAGCGTTTGCCGTTGCCCGCGCCGTCCTGTGCGGCTATGATAACGAATTGTCGGTCGCGCTGTTGCGTGCGGCGGCCCGGCGGGCAGGGCTGGTTCTGGGGCCCGCGCGAGCCCGGCGACTCCTAGCGTTGGCGCAACGGCCGTCAGGGCGCGGCGCTCCCCTCGGCGAGGGCTGGTCGGCGGAAGTCGCGTTCGACCGGCTGCGGGTCAGCCGCAATGACAGCGAAATCGGCTGCGCGCTCGAACGAATCGTGCCGGCAGGAGAACGGGGCAGCGCGCTGTTTTGGGAATATGAAATCGCCTGGTCGCCGGCTCCGGCACCGGAACGATTCGAGCGCGCGACCTGGACGACGTGGCTGGACGATAGCGGATGGGAAGTGCGTTCGCCCACGCCCGGAGATTCGGTGGTTCCGCTGGGCGGCGTCGGACATCGGCCGCTGCGACGCCTATTAATGGAAGCGCGCGTACCGCGCACGGCGCGGGCCCACTATCCGGTAGTGGCGCGGGGTGAGACGGTTTTGTGGGTGCCGGGCATCTGTCGCAGTGCGGACGGCTTACCCGCGCCTGGAACTCGAGCGGTGAGGTTGGATGTTACCGAGCACGGCGCAGCTCAGGCAGACCGGAGGGCGTGAGCTCAAGCGCATCGTCTTCGATGAGGAGACGATCGGCGAGCGGGTGCGTGAGCTGGGCCGTGAGATCACCGATGCGTATCCCGATGGTGATCTGCTCGTCCTCGGGCTCCTGAAGGGCAGCTTCATCTTCTTGAGCGATCTGGTGCGACGGATCGAGCGGCCGTTGCAGGTGGATTTCCTCGTTGCATCGAGCTACGGCGAGGGCACGGTGTCGAGCGGGAACGTACGACTGGTGTACGACCCTGAGACGGAGCTGGAAGGAAAGCACATCTTGCTGGTCGAGGATATCATCGACACGGGCAAGACATTGAACAAGCTGGTCGGGCTGTTGCGTGAGCGCCGGCCGCGAAGTCTGGAGATCTGCGCGTTGTTGCACAAACATGTGGCTAAACATCTGGAGCTGGAAGCGAAGTTCATCGGATTCGATGCTCCGACGCTGTTTCTCGTCGGCTACGGCCTCGATCACGCCGAAAACTTCCGGCACCTTCCTTATATCGCGAGTCTGACGTAGATGGCCAATCGCTTGCCCCCGCCCCCGCGGGAATTCAACTGGGCCCGGATGCTGCGGACGCTCTCGTTCTGGGCGCTCCTGATCGTCGGGACGATCGCGCTGGTGCAGCTCGCCTCGAGCCGCCGCCGCGAGGAAGCCGAGATCACCTACTCCCAGTTCATGGAAGAGCTGAACGCCGGCAACATCTCCTCCGTGGAGATCGCCGACCGGCAGAAGGTGCGCGGCGCGTTCCAGCGGCCCGTCGTCGTGAAGCGCCAGACGGTCGAGCGCTTCAACGTGCTGCTGCCGTTCGAAGCCGATAACAAATGGGTCGAAGCGCTCGGCACCAAGGGCGTCGACGTGCGCGCGCGCGAAGCGGGCCAGTCGTTCGGCGTGGTGCTGCTGACGTTCCTGCCGTACCTGCTGATCTTCGGCCTCGTGATCTTCATGCTGCGGCAGATGCAGCAGGGCGGCAATCGCGCCTTTGCGTTCGGAAAGTCCAAGGCGAAGCTGCTTGCGGGCGACACGCCCAAAGTCACGTTCGCCGACGTCGCCGGCTGCGATGAGGCGAAGCAGGAGCTCGAGGAGATCATCGACTTCCTGAAGGACCCGCAGAAATTCCAGCGCCTCGGCGGCCGGCTGCCGAAGGGCGCGCTGCTCGTCGGGCCTCCGGGAACCGGCAAGACGCTGCTCGCCAAAGCGGTCGCCGGTGAGGCGGGCCGGCCCTTCTTCTCGATGTCGGGCTCCGACTTCGTCGAGATGTTCGTCGGCGTCGGCGCGTCGCGCGTGCGCGACCTCTTCGAGCAGGGCAAGGCCCACGCGCCCTGCATCGTCTTCATCGACGAGATCGACGCCGTCGGCCGCCACCGCGGCGCCGGGCTGGGCGGCGGTCACGACGAGCGCGAGCAGACGCTGAACCAACTGCTCGTGGAAATGGACGGCTTCGAATCGAATGAAGGCGTGATCCTGCTCGCCGCGACGAACCGGCCCGACATTCTCGATCCGGCGCTGCTGCGGCCCGGGCGCTTCGATCGGCAAATCGTCGTGGACATGCCCGACCTCAAGGGTCGCGAGCAGATCCTCCGCGTCCACGTGCGCAAGATCCCGATGGCGCCGGGTGTGAACCTCGAGCGGATCGCGCGCGGCACGCCGGGTCTCGCCGGCGCCGAGCTCGCGAACATCATCAACGAAGCCGCGCTGCTGGCCGCGCGCCGCAACAAGGCGCAGGTCGACATGCAGGACTTCGAAGACGCGAAGGACAAAGTGATGCTGGGCCTCGAGCGGAAGAGCCGCGTGCTTTCCGACGAGGAGCGTCGCCTGGTCGCCTATCACGAGGCGGGGCACGCGCTGGTCGGGCTCACCGTGCCCGACGCCGATCCGCTGCACAAGGTGACGATCATTCCGCGCGGCCGGGCGCTCGGTCTCACGGCCTATTTGCCCGAGGAAGAGCTGCACAAGTACACGAAGCGCTCGATCGAATCGCGACTGGCGATGGCGTACGGCGGCCGCGTCGCCGAAGAGCTCGTGTTCGGGCCGGAGAAGGTGACGACGGGCGCGGCGCAGGACATCCAGCAGGCCACTAATATCGCGCGCCGCATGGTCACCCAGTTTGGCATGAGCGCGGTCATCGGTCCGATCGCCGTGGGCGACCGCGAGCAGGAGATCTTCCTGGGCCGCGAAGTGGTGCAGCGGCGGGAGATTTCGGACCGCACGGCACAGCTCGTCGACGAGGAAGTGAGAAGCATCCTTACGCACGCCTACAGCGACGCGACCCGCATTCTCGCGGAGCGGCGCGCCGCGCTCGATCGACTCGCCGCCGCGCTGCTCGAGCGGGAGACGTTGGAGCGCGAGCAGGTCGAGATGGTGGTCGCCGGGCAGCCGCTGCCGCCCTACACTCCGCCGACGCCGCCCACGCCGCGCGCCGAGACTGAGCCCGCGGAGCGGGAGAAGGCGCCGCGCACCGCAGGAGGCGTGTTGCGGAATCCGCCGCCTGAGCCAGCTGGGGCGTGACCGCTTCTCCGCCAGCGGCCGACTTTTCAAAACTCCGGATCAATCGCGACGACCCGCCGCCCGCGGTGACGCCGTTACTCCTGCTCAACGGGTTTCTCTTCGCGGTCGTGATGGGACTGATCGGCGGCTTCTTCCCCGCGTGGCGGGCGGCCCGGCTGCGCGTCGTGCAAGCGCTGCGATAATCTCCCCATGAAAGTCACCGCGCTCGCCGCGCACACGCCCGAGGCGGTGCGCGCGGCGCTCGCGGCGCGCGGCTGGGAATCCCAGCCCGCTTGGTTTGCCGCGACGGGCATCGAGCCGCTCGTCGTGCTGATCGAAGCCATCACCGAGACAGAACGCGAAGCGCTGGTGCACTGGGCGACCAAGTCCGGCGCCGATGTGCTGACCGGAGATGGATGGGCACTCGTCGCCGCGGCGGCGAGCCGGCTTGCCCCGCTCGCGCGCTACGATCGCGCCCCCGCGGAGCTCGCGCGGCTCGCGCTGCCACTCGGCCAAATTCTCGCGACTCGGGCCGAGCCGCCGCGATCATGGGCGATTCGGGGCGGGGCAGTCGCGCTCGACAAGCCGGTGATCATCGGCATCATCAATGTCACGCCGGACTCGTTCTCCGATGGTGGCCGGCTTGAGTCCGTAGACGCTGCACTTGCCCTCGGCGAAAAGCTGATGGCTGACGGCAGTCGGCTGATTGATATCGGCGGCGAGTCCACCCGTCCCGGCGCCCTGCCGGTACCCGCCGCTGAGGAAATCGCCCGCGTCATTCCGGTCATCGTGAAGCTCGTGAAACGCGGGATCGGCGCTGTTTCGGTCGATACGCGGAAGGCTGCCGTCGCGCGCGCGGCGCTCGACGCCGGTGCCGCCGTCATCAACGATGTGTCCGGGCTCGGTTTCGACCCCGGTCTCGCGCCTCTCGCCGCTGAGACGAAGGCGGGCGTGATCCTGATGCACATGCGCGGCACGCCGGCGACGATGGACAGCCTGGCGACGTACCAGGATGTCGCCGCTGAGGTCGCCGCGGAGCTCGCGGTCACCGCGACACGGGCGGAAAGCGTCGGGATTGCGCGGGAGCGGATCGTGCTCGACCCCGGCTTTGGGTTCGCCAAGACCGCCGAGCACAACTTTCGCTTGCTCGACGAACTGGCAACGATCGTCGGCGTGGGCTATCCTGTAGCCGTCGGCCTGTCGCGCAAACGCTTTTTAGGCGCGGCGACGGGACGGCCGGTCGAAGATCGCGATCGCGCGACGGCCGTCGCCTGTGCCCTCGCCTGGGAGCGGGGGGCGCGGCTATTCCGAGTTCACGACGTCGCCCTGACACGGGAAGCACTCTCACTGGCGAGCGCCACGATCAGCTCAACGTGAACGTAGACGCCTTCAAATTCCTGTCGCCGCGGCTCTGGCCGGATCTCTTCGAGATCCTGATCGTGACGTTCGTGATTTACCGGTTCCTGCTGTTCCTGGTCGGCACGCGGGCGCTGCAGATCGTGATCGGTCTCGTCATCCTGTCGCTGACCTACTTCGTCGCCGTGTTCCTCAAGTTCACGATGATCAGCACCTTGCTGGGCGTCGTGTTCACGTACGGCGCGTTCGCGGCGGTCGTCGTCTTCCAGCCGGAGCTGCGCAACGCGCTCGCGCGACTGGGCCAGTCTCGGTTTATGCGCGCCTTCTCGCGCGGCGACCGCCAATCGGTAGCGGAAGAGATCGCCGAGGCGCTCGATCGCCTGTCGCGCGCCGGCACCGGCGCGATCATCGCCGTCGAAGGCGACATCGGTCTCGAAGAGTTCATCACGACCGGCGTTCCCATGGAAGCGAAGGTCTCGGCGGATCTGCTGACCACGATCTTCACGCCGTATTCGCCGCTGCACGACGGCGCCGTCCTCATCCGCGGCGACCAGATCATCGGCGCCGGCTGCGTGCTGCCGCTCACACAGTTCAAGGTCGCCGACAAGTCCCTCGGCACGCGGCACCGGGCCGCGCTGGGGTTGTCGGAGGAAACCGACGCCACAGTGCTCGTCGTCTCGGAGGAGACGTCGACGATCTCCGTCGCGAGTCACGGGCTCCTGTATCGCCACCTCACACCGCCGCAGGTTCGCGATCTGCTCTCCGGTGCCGTCTCTCATCTCGAGGGCGGCGAGCGCGTGACACAGCCTGTTAGCTGATCCTTCCCGTCCTCCGTACCGGGAAGCGGCCGCAGTCGCGTTCCTGGTCCTCATCGGTTATGTGATCACGCTCGCGCCCACCGTCACGCTGTGGGACGCGGGGGAATTCATTACGGCTTCTAAAGTCCTGGGCGTTCCACATCCGCCGGGGACGCCGCTGTTCGTGCTGCTCGGTCACGTGTGGGCACAGTTCGTCGTGCTCGGCCAATACGCGTGGCGGACCAATTTGATGAGCGCCTGTTTTTCCGCGGCGGGCGCGGGGTGCCTCTTCCTCGTCGCGCAGCGGTTGCTCGCCGGGGAAGAACGGTGGCTGCGCATCGGCGGAGCGGCGGCCGCGGCGATTCTCTCGGCATTCACGTTCACCGAGTGGCAGAACAGCAACGAGACCGAGGTCTACACCGTGGCGACGTTCAGCATCGCCGCGATCTGCTGGCTCTGCCTGCGGTGGCGCGATCTGCGCGGCACCGAAAAGCCGACTCACATGCTGCTGCTGATCATCTACATCGCGGCGCTATCGATCGGGAATCACCTGCTCGCGCTGCTCGTGGGACCGGCCGTATCGGTGTTCATGGCGTACACGTTGCGCATGACGCCCGCGCTCGATCCGGCCCGGCGCCGCATCGAATGGGCCGAATGGGCGACGCTGACCGCGCTCTGGTTGACGCTGATCGCCGGAGGACTCGGCAGCACGATGCTGCTGATCTTGAGTGGCGCGCTGGTGCTCGGGGCGGCGGTGGCATGCTGGATGGTGGGATCGCGGGCCTTTCCGCTCGTGGCGCTCGGCGTCGCCGCCATCGGCGTGTCGATCTACGCTTTCCTCTATATCCGGTCCGGTCTGCATCCCATCCTGAACGAGGCGGATCCGGAGACGTGGGGCAATCTGCTCGCGGTGATTCGGCGCGAGCAGTTCGGCAGCCGGGGGATATTCGATAGTCCCTTATACTCTCCCGGCGCCGGGAATCCGGGACGGAACGCGACGATTCTGACTCAACAATTCATCAACTACTTCCAGTACTGCTCGTGGCAATGGGCGCGGTCGTTGCCGCTCGTCGCCATGGTGGCGGTGGCGTTGGTGTTCACGACGCTTGGCTTCTTCGGCGTCACGTACGCGCGCCGCAGCGATGCCGGCATCACCTATCTCCTCGGCACGGTGTGGCTGGTGACGGGATTCGGACTCGTCATCTACATGAACTTCAAGCCGGGCTTCTCGCTGTTCTGGAACCAGTATCAGACCATCGGCCAACATGAGGTGCGCGAACGCGACTACTTCTTTGTCGTGAGTTTTCAGGTGTGGGGCGTGTTCGCCGCGTTCGGGTTGGTGCGACTGATTCGCTGGGCGTCGCGCCAGTACGCCGTTGCCGCTCGCCGCGGCGCAGTCGCACTCGCGACGGTCATCGCGCTCCTGCCGTTCGTCTTCAATTTCCGGGCGGCCTCCCGTCGTCACGGTCCCGATGCGACCGTGGCCCGCGACGTCGCGTACAACTTGCTGCAAGCGGTCGAGCCGTACGGCGTGCTCTTCAGCTACGGCGACAACGATACCTTCCCCGTCTGGTACCTGCAGGAAGTCGAAGGCGTGCGCCAGGACGTCACGCTCATCAATCTCTCGCTCGCGAATCTCGAGTGGTACTTGAGGCAGCTCGCGTCGCTCCCGCTCCGTCCCTTCGATCCGGCCCACGCGCCGGCGATCTATCGGAGTCTCGCGCCCCCTGTGCCGCCCTCCCGTCCAGCGCTGCCCTTGACGCTCGCCGATATCGCGACGTTGCAGCCGTTTCGTCCCGCGGAGGACCAGGTTTTCCAGTCGGGCCCATTCGCCCTGCCGATCAAGAAGGGACAGGTCCTGCGGACGTCCGATCAAGTCATCCTCTACACGATCGCGGCCAATTTGGGGAAGCGGGCGGTGACCTTCGGCGTGTCGTCGGGCCGCGGTGCCTGGCTGGGCCTGGATCCGCACATCGTCTTTCAAGGATTGGTTTTCAAGGTTTCGCCACGCGCCGACACCGTGCGCCAGTGGATCCGCGGCATCCAGGGAACGATGGTGGATACCGCTCGCACGCGGTACCTGGCGGACTCCGTTTTCCAATTCGGGAAGTTGTTCTCCGTCGACACGCTCGAGCTCGATCCTGCATCCCAACAGGTCGCGACGTCGTTTTCGGTGCCCTTCCTGGAGCTGGGCAACGCGGCGGCAATCCGCGGTGATTCAGCCACCGCATTGGCCTATCTGCGACGGGGTTACCACCTCAATCCGAGCCCACAACTGGCCGAGATCATACGGACCCTCTTTAGGCGTTAGATTGATCGGCTATGGGTTTCGAGGCCCTCGCCGAGCGCCTGGATCAGGTGAGGGTCACGATTGCAAAGCTGACGCCGCACGCCGTGACGATTGTGGCGGTGACGAAGGGGTTCGGCACGGACGCCGTTCGCGCGGCGCTGGACGCGGGACTTCCGGACATCGGCGAGAACCGCGTGCAGGAAGCGCTGCAGAAGCAGGATGAGCTGCGCGATCTCACCGGGGCGCGCTGGCATCTGATCGGACACTTGCAGCGCAACAAGGCGCGCGCGGCCGTGGGACGGTTCGAGGTGGTGCATTCGCTCGACTCGCTGGAGCTGGCGACGGAATTGCATCGCAGATCATCGACGCCCCCCCCCCAGCGGGTGTTGTTGCAGGTGAACGTGGCGCGGGAGCCGCAAAAAAGCGGGTGCGCGCCGGAGGAGGCGCCGGTGCTGGCGCGGGACATCGCCGCGCTGGGCAATCTTCGCCTCGAGGGACTGATGACGCTGGCGCCGTTTACCGACGACGTGGATGTGCAGCGACAGGCGTTCCGTGGACTGCGCGTCCTGCGTGATAGAATCAAGGAGGAGGAAGGACTATGGCTGGGGAGCCTCTCGATGGGGATGTCCGGCGACTACGCTACGGCAGTCGCGGAGGGAGCAACGGTGATCCGGTTGGGTACAGCGCTGTTCGGTCCGAGATGAACGACGAAGCGTTTACCCTGACGCCGCTCGACATCCGCAAGCAGGAATTCCGGAAGACCCTCCGCGGCTACGACACGCTGGGTGTCGAAGACTTCCGGATGCGGGTCGCCGATGCGCTGGAGCGCGCGATCCGGGAGCGCCAGGTGCTCGAAGAGCGCCTCTCCGCGCTCACCGAGCAGCTGCGCGTGTTTCGCGAGCGTGAGAAGGCGATGAACGAGGCGCTGGTCGCCGCGCAGCAGCTGCGCCAGGATACGCGGGCGGCCGCGGAGCGTGAAGGACAGGTGATCGTGCGCGAGGCGGAGGCGGAAGCCAAGCGTCTGCTCGACGAAGCGCGCAGCGCCGAGAACGTCGTGCAGGCGAAGATGGCGGAGACGGAGCGGCAGTTTCAGCAGTATATGGGCGGTTTCCGGGCGCTGTTGGAGCGACAGCTCGCCGAGTTGCGCGCGCTGGATGGAGGGAGCCAGAAAGCTTGAACGCAGTCTCCGTGGCAGACGCGGTCCGCGCCGTCAAGACGCGGACCGCAATCGTTCCGGACGTCGCCGTCATCCTCGGTACCGGTCTCGGCGCACTCGCCAACGAGCTGCGCGCCGAGGCGTCGATTCCCTATCCCGACGTGCCGGGCTTTGCGACCTCCACCGTCGAGACGCATGCGGGCCGCTTGCTGCTGGGCACGCTCGGCGGCCGGCGCGTCGCGATGATGCAGGGACGCTTCCATCGCTACGAGGGCTACACGCTGCAGCAGGTTGCGTTTCCGGTGCGCGTCCTCAAGGCGCTCGGCGCCAAGACACTGATCGTCTCGAACGTCTCGGGCGGCATGCATCCCCTGTGGGCCACCGGTGACCTCGTCCTGATCTCCGACCACATCAACCTGCTCGGGGACAATCCGCTGGTCGGGCCGAACGTCGACGCGGAAGGGCCGCGCTTCCCCGACATGTCGGTGGCGTACGATCCGGAATTGCGCCGCCTCGCTCGCGCCGTCGCGCTCGACAACAAGATCGTGTTGCGCGAAGGCGTCTACGTCGCGGTGCCCGGTCCGAATCTCGAAACGCGCGCCGAATACCGCATGCTGCGCGCGATGGGAGCCGACCTCGTCGGCATGAGCACGGTGCCCGAGGTGATCACCGCGGTGCACCAGGGGATGCGCGTGCTCGGCCTCTCGATTATCACCGATACTTGCCTGCCCGACGCGCTCGAGCCGACGTCCGTCGAGCAGATCATCGCGGTCGCGCGCGGCGCCGAGCCGCGACTCGCGGCCGTGGTACGCGGCGTGTTGGAGCGACTGAATTAATGACGTATCCGCCGTCCGATCCAACGCAGACGATCGACGAGCTGGAAAAACAGCTGCTCGCCACGTGGAAACTCGAGCGGCTGTTCACGCGCGTCAGTGAGGCGACGCGCTACGGCCCGCCGTTCATTTTCTTCGAAGGCCCACCGACGGCAAACGGCCGGCCAGGGATCCACCACGTGTTCTCGCGAACCCTGAAGGATCTGATCTGTCGCTACCACACGATGCTGGGGCAGGGCGTGACGCGCATCGCGGGGTGGGACACGCACGGCTTGCCGGTCGAGATCGAAGTCGAGAAGGCGCTCCACATCAACGGCAAACGCGAGATCGAGGCGTACGGCGTCGAGCGGTTCAACAAGCTGTGCAAGGAAAGCGTCTTCAAGTACAAGACGGACTGGGAATCGCTGTCGGACCGCATCGGGTACTGGCTCGACTACGAGCATCCCTACATCACGTACAGCAATCCGTACATCGAGACCGTGTGGTGGCTGCTCAAGCGCCTGCACGAGAAGGCGCTCCTCTATCGCGGCCACAAGGTCCTGCCGTATTGCCCGCGTTGCGGCACCGCGCTGTCGTCGCACGAAGTGGCGCAGGGCTATGAGACGGTACAGACGAATTCCGTCTATGTCACCTTTCCGCTCGCGAGTGACACCGCGCGCCAGCTCGTCATCTGGACCACAACGCCGTGGACCCTGCTCGCCAACGTCGCGGTCGCAGTGCATCCCGACATCGAATACGGCGAATGGGAGATCGAGGGCGTCCGCTACATCGCCGCGGCTCAGCGGGCCGGTGACGTGCATGTGCACGGCAAACCGCTGGCGCAGGCGCCGCGCGTGGCCGGATATCCGGGCCGCGATCTCGTCGGCCAGAAATACGTGCGCCCGCTCGAGATGGTGCCGCTGCCCCAGGAAGGCCAGCGCGCGGTCATCGTGGCGGGCGCGTTTGTCAGTGCGGACGAGGGGACTGGGCTCGTGCACATGGCGCCCGCCTTCGGCGCCGATGACTACGCCGCCGCGCAGCAGTACGGCCTGGCGTTCGTGAATCCGGTCGCGCCCGATGGCACGTTCCGCGGGATCGGAGGCCGCTGGCCTGAGCTGGTAGGCAAGCTCGTCACCGACAAGGAGACGAATCGCCTCATCATCGAGCGGCTGAAGCATGACGGCCGCTGGATCGAAACCAGGCCGTACACCCATAGCTATCCACACTGTTGGCGCTGCGATTCGGCGCTGATCTACTATGCCCGGACCTCCTGGTTCGTCCGAACCACAGCGGTCAAGACGCGCATGTTGGAAGTGAACCGCGAGGTCGACTGGCATCCCCCGGAAGTGGGCACCGGGCGTTTCGGCGAATGGCTCGAGAACAACGTCGATTGGGCGCTCTCGCGCGACCGCTACTGGGGCACGCCGCTCAACGTGTGGGAGTGCGACGCCGATCGCGAGCATCGCGAAGTCATCGGCTCCTACGATGAGCTGGGGCAGCGCTGGGGCAAGGCGTTGCCCACGAACTTCGATCCGCATAAGCCCTACATCGACACCTATACGTGGGCGTGCCGCGAGTGCGCGGGCACGATGCGGCGCGTTCCGGAAGTGATCGATGCGTGGTTCGATTCCGGATCGATGCCCTACGCGCAGTGGCATTATCCGTTCGAGCATCAGGCCGACTTCAAGGCGCATTTTCCGGCCGACTACATCTGTGAAGGCGTGGATCAAACCCGCGGCTGGTTTTACTCGCTGCTCGCCATCGGCGTCGCGGCGTTCGATGCGACGGTCTACAAGCACGTCATCGTCAACGAGCTCGTGCTCGACGCGCAGGGCCAGAAGATGTCGAAGAGCCGCGGCAACGTCGTCAATCCGTGGTCGGTCATCGAAGCGCACGGCGCGGACGCGGTGCGACTCTATCTGCTGGGGCAGAGCCAGGTCTGGCTGCCCAAGCGGTTCGACGAGCGGCAGATCCCCGAGGTCTCGGGCGGGTTCCTCAACACGCTGCGTTCTACCTACGACTTCTTCCGGCGCTACGCGCAGGATTGGCAGCCACCGGCAGAAGAGGACGCCACGCCTCCTGCGCAACGGCCGGCGGCCGATCGCTGGCTGCTCGCGCGCCTGGACGAGGTGGTCGCGAGCGTGCGCCAGTCGTGGTCGGCGTACGACGTCACGAGCGGTGTGCGAATGATCATGGACTTCGTGGGCGAGGACCTGTCGCGCTGGTACATCCGCCGCAACCGGCCGCGCTTCTGGGCCCCCGACCGGGCGACCGACCCCGTCGCGCTCGAGACCCTCCACGAGGCGCTGGTCGCTGCGGTGCGCCTGCTGGCGCCGGCCGCCCCCTTCATCTCCGACTGGGTGCACCGGGCGTTGACCGGGACGTCAGTCCATCTGGCGCCGTTCCCGGTGGACCGGGGGCACCGTGAGCCCGAGCTCCTGACGGCCATGACGACCATCCGGCGCCTTGCCTCGCTGGCCCGCGCGGCCCGGGAGTCGCGTAACCTCAGGGTCCGGCAGCCGCTCGCCCGGATGCAACTGGCCGTTCCGGCCGCCGCCCAGGGCCCGGCCTTGTCAGACCTGTTAGATATTCTGGCTGCCGAAGTCAACGTAAAAGACGTCCAGGTCGTCGCCTCCGATCATGATCTGGTGCGGTTGCGCGGCAAAGCGAATTTTCGGACGCTCGGCAAACGCTATGGCAAGGATACGCCGCGGGCCGCCGCGGCCGTGGCGGAGCTCGGTGCGGCCGATCTGCAGACGTTGGAGCAGGGCGGAACGGTCCGGGTCGGCGAGTGGGAATTCCGGCCGGAAGACGCGACCGTCACGCGCGAAGTCGCCAGTGAATGGCTGGTGCAGGCGGATGGTCCGTACGTCGTCGCGTTGGACCCGGGATTGAGCGACGACCTGATTCAGGAAGGCCTGGCGCGCGAAGTGGTGAATCGCGTGCAGCGTCTCCGCAAAGAAGCGGGATACGAATACACCACGCGCATCCAGCTAAGCATCGCCGGCGCCGCTGATGTGGTCGCCGCGACGCGCGCGTTTCAGGGGTTCGTCGAAGGTGAAACATTGGCGCGGCGGATGGTGTTGGGTGGCGTGCTGGACGAACCCGATTTGCAGCGCGACGTAGATATCGAGGGGCGCCGGACCACGATCGCGCTTCGGCGTCACGACGGACGAAAGGGCGGAGCGAGATAATGCCGACGAAATCCACGAAAGCGAAGAGCAAGGGGCTCAACAAAAAGCAGTTGAGCCATCTTGAGAAGCGGCTCCTCGAAGAGCGCGCGCGGGTGATCAAGGAGCTGGGCCACTACGGCGAGTCGTTCAACTCGAGTCTCCAGGCATCCGACGGCGACTTGTCGAGCTACTCGTTCCACATGGCTGATCAGGGCACCGACGCGATGGAGCGGGAGAAGGCGTTCCTCTTTGCCTCGCAGGAAGGGCGCTACCTGTGGCACGTGAACGAGGCGCTGCGCCGCCTCTACGGCACCCCGGAGCGCTTCGGTCTGTGCGAGCAATGTGGCGAGCCGATCGGCTTCGATCGCCTCGACGCGCTCCCCCACGCCCGCCTCTGCATCAAGTGCAAGGCCAAAGAGGAAGATGGAAAGCGCCGCTGAGCGACGGTTGTTCTGGGGCACGGCGACCGCGGTCGTCGTCTCCGACTTTGCCACCAAGCTCATCGCGGAATCGTTCCTGGCGCGGCGGCTGCCGCTGTCGGTGCTCGACGACGTCGTGCAGCTGCGCCTCGTCTACAACGAAGGCGCGGCGTTCGGACTGCATCTCGGCGACAACTCCCGCTGGATCTTTCTCGGACTCGCGATCGTGGCGCTGGTGGTGCTCGCGTCGCTGGTACGGGGCACCCGGCCTGGCGATCGCTTCCGGCTCTTGGCGCTGGCGCTCGTCTGTGGCGGCGCCGTCGGCAATCTCATCGACCGGATTCGCAGCGCGCAAGGAGTCGTCGACTTCGTCGACATCGGCCTCGGCTCTTGGCGCTGGCCCACGTTCAATGTGGCCGACTCCGCGATCACGATCGGCGCCATCGCACTCGGGCTTTCTCTCTGGCAGGAAGGCCGGGCGCAGCATCGCGCGAAGGAGGCTCGCGCCGCAGAACCTTGAACATCACCTTTTGTGTTGTTGCCCCCACCGAACGTTTAGATCGATTCCTCGCTGACCAGCTCGCCCTTTCTCGTACTCAGGCCGGACGCCTCATCGCCGACAAGCGGGTAAGCGCGCGCGGGAAGGCGTTGCGCGCATCCGCGATCCTGGAACGCGGCGCCGAGGTGACGGTCGAGTTTGCTCCGAACGAACCGCCGCCGCGCACCTACGCGCCCGCTCATGCGGAACTGCGCTTCGTCTACGAAGACGAGCACCTCGCGGTGCTCGATAAGCCTGCCGGCCTCGTCGTCCATCCCGGCCCCGGCCACTGGGACGACACACTCGTCAACGTACTCATGGGGCGGGGCACCGAATTATCCGCGGGGTCGACCGAAGGCCGACCCGGCATCGTGCACCGGCTCGACCGCGACACATCCGGTTTGCTCCTCGTGGCGAAGAGCGACCTCGCGCACCGGCGGCTCGCCGGCGCGATCGAGCGGCGCGAGGTGAAGCGCGTCTATGCGGCGCTGGTCTGGGGCCACCTCCGCAAGAGTCCCGTCGACATTGAAGCGCCGATCGCGCGTCATCCTAAAGAGCGCAAGCGCATGACCGTCGCAGAGGGGGGGCGACACGCCGTCACGCATGCCGCACTCGTCGCGCGATTCGCTCATGCCGATCTGCTGCGCGTGCGCTTGGGTACGGGACGCACGCACCAGATTCGTGTGCATCTCGCGCACGTCGGTTCCCCGATCATCGGCGATCGCGAATACACGTTCGGCGGCAGTCGCCGCGTCACGCCGTCAGCGCGGCCGGAAGCCGAGCGGCTCGAAGCGCTCGCACCGCGGCAAATGCTCCACGCGGCCGCGCTGTCGTTCGCGCATCCCGTGAGCGGCGTGGCGCTGTCATTGACATCGGAATGGCCGGAGGATTTGCGGCCCGCGCTCGCTGAAGCGGCGGGTGATGTGAATTTGCTTGCTCAGCGCAACCCCTTGCAGTATCTTGGCTTCTTCGCATCCGATGAATGACGGAAGCCTCGCAACCGCGCGTTTGCTCGTGTTCCGTGTGGGAACGCTGGCGTGTGCGGCCGAGGTAGACCAAGTGCGGGAGATTCTCCCGCGCCTCCCAACGACGCGTATTCCGGGCGCGCCCCCGGTCGTCGCGGGGCTCGTGAATGTCCGAGGCACCCTGGTGACGGTCGTGGAAGGGTGGCGTGCGTTAGGGCAGGCCCCACCTTCCGCCTCCCCGGAAACCCCCGTCGGCAGTGCTGCCCCGGGCTCGACCATCATCCTCGAAGTCGCCGGACGTGACGCGGATAACGGGGGAGGAACGCGCAAGCTGATAGGCTTTACGGTCGACGAGGTGATCGACCTGCTGGCTGGAGGCGATTCGACGCTCGAAGGTCGCGAAGGGCTGCCGGGCGTCGATCCCACGCTGGTACGGGCGGTAGGACGGAGGGCCCGCGGTGATCTGTTCATCGTGTTGGACGTCGCGGCATTGTTGGGCCCGATTCTGACTACTTAAGGAGCGCGCAGTGAGCCACACGGTTCTCGTCTGTGACGACGCCATCTTCATGCGCACGATGATCACCGACATCCTGGCCCAAGCCGGGTTCGAGGTCGTCGGCGAGGCGGAAACCGGTACCCAGGCCGTCGAGAAGTACCGGCAGCTCAAGCCCGATCTGGTCACGATGGACATCGTGATGCCGGACATGGGCGGTATCGACGCCGTGCGCGAAATCGTGAAGCACGATCCCGACGCCAAGATCCTGATGTGCAGCGCGATGGGCCAGCAGGCACTGGTCGTCGAAGCCATTCAGGCGGGCGCCAAAGACTTCGTCGTCAAACCGTTCCAACCCTCCCGCGTCCTCGAAGCCGTCCAGCGCGTGCTCGGCTAGCTCCCCATGGACCTGTCGCAGTACGCCGAGCTGTTCCTGGCCGAGAGCCGCGAGCACTTGAGCGCGTGCAATCAATTGTTGCTCGAGTGGGAGCGTCACCCGTCGGCGGCGGAACCGCTTGGCGGCATCTTCCGCGCCGTCCATACCGTGAAGGGCATGGCGGCGACGATGGGGTACGGCCGCGTGGCCGACCTCGCTCACCGCATGGAGAATCTGCTCGATCATCTGCGTCGCGGCGGCAAGCCTCCCACCGACGACACGCTTCAATTGTTGTTCCGCGCGACCGACGCGTTGGAAAAGTCCGTCGACCTCGCCGTCGCCGGTCGCGAGCGCGAGCTGGACATCGCGGCGCTGCTGACGGAGATCGATCGTGCAGCGGCAAAGCAGGCGCCGCGTGAGACGCCCAAAGCCGCCGCTGCGGCCCCTGCCGCCCCTCTCGTCCCTGCCGTCCCAGAACCCGGTTCCGGTCGCCTGGTGCAGGTGACCATCCGGGCCGAGGCCCCGCTCAAGGGCGGCCGGGCGATGCTGATCATCCGCAAGGCGCAGAAGCTCGGCGCCGTGCATCGCATCCAGCCGCCGCTGGCGGCGTTCGAAGCGGACGACTTCGACGGACGGTTTGCGTTCGAGCTCGACAGCGGCGCTGCCGCCGCGCAAATCGAAACGGCGATTCGCGGCGTTGGCGATGTCGAGGCGGTGACGATCGGTGGCGGAGAAGAGGCCCACGTCACGCCGGCTGAAAGCGCGGCTGCCGTGGCTGGTCGCAGCAAACATATTCGGGTCGATCTGCGGCGCCTCGATACGCTGATGGACCTGATCGGCGAGCTCGTCACCGCGCGGGGACGGCTGAACGAATTGGCAGCGCGCTGGGTCGGGCAGGATCCGGCGATCGACGACGTGGCGATTCAGGTCTCGCGCCTCTCCGCGGATCTCCAGAGCGAAATCATCCAGGCCCGGATGACGCCCGTCTGGCAGGTGTTCGATCGCTTCCCGCGTCTCGTGCGCGACGTCGCGCGCCAGCTTGGCAAGCAGGTGGAGTTCCGCGTCGAGGGAAAAGAGATCGAGCTCGACCGCGCGATCCTGGACGAGCTCGGCGATCCGCTGGTGCATCTGCTGCGCAATGCCGTCGACCACGGGATCGAAACGCCGGCGGAGCGCAAGCGCCGCAAGAAAGATCCGGAAGGTGAGATCGTCCTCGCCGCGGTGCGCGAGCGCTCCAGCGTCGCGATCAGCATCAGCGATGACGGGCGGGGGATCGATCGCGCGCGGATTCTCGACAAGGCGAAGCGCGAGGGGCTCGTCGGACCGCACGTGGAGTCGCTGTCGGACGATCAGCTGCTGCGCGTGCTCGCGCGGCCCGGGTTCTCGACGGCGACCGCGGTCACGAACGTCTCGGGCCGCGGTGTCGGCATCGACGTCGCCATGACACGCATTCGCACGCTCGGCGGTTCGATCGAGATTCGCACGGAGCCGGCGAAGGGGACCGCCTTTGTGCTGCGGCTGCCGGTCACGCTCGCGATCGTGCGGGCCTTGATCGCCGCCGTCGGCGCGGAGCGGTACGCGCTGCCGCTCACCTATGTTGCCGAGACGGTCGAGTTCGGGACCGTGCCTTTGACGACGATGGAAGGCCGCGACGCGATTGTACTCCGCGACCGCGTCGTGCCGCTAGTGGATCTCAGAAAGCTTCTCCAAACGAATGGCGCCGCCACTGCGCCGCCCCCCCCCCCTCGCCGCCCAGTGATCGTGCTGGAAATGGGAGAGCGCCGCGCCGGGATTGTGGTGGATGGCATGCTCAGTCAGCAGGAGATCGTGGTGAAGGGCTTCGAAGCGCCGCAGGGCACGCTACCGATCTTCAGCGGCGCGACGATCATGGGTGATGGAGTGCCGGCGCTCATCCTCGATGCCGCCGGTCTGGTCTAGAGGTCGGGGGATATCATGGAAGATGTCCGTGATCTGAAAGCGCTGCAGCTCGACGCGCTGAAAGAGGTCGCCAACATCGGGGCGGGCCACGCCGCGACGGCGCTGTCGCAGCTGACGCACCGCCGCATCATGATCTCCGTGCCCGAGATCAACATCGCCCGGCTCGAGGAAGTGCCGAGTCTGATCGGCGATCCGCAGGAAGTCGTCGCCGCTGTGCTGATGCACATGCTCGGCGATCTGACGGGGCGCACGCTGCTGCTGTTTCCGGAGTCCGTGGGTCGCAAAGTGTGCGACATGCTGCTCAAGCGGCCTCTTGGCACGACCACGGCCTTCGAGACAATCGAGCAATCCTGTCTCAAAGAGTGCGGCAATATTCTGTCGGGCGCCTACATGAATGCGCTCTCGGAGTTCATGGGGATGCTGCTGCTGCCGTCCGTGCCCAGCCTCGTCGTGGATGTTTCGGCCGCCGTCCTGACGACCACCTACCTGAACTTCGGCCACGACCGAGACTTCGTGTTTTGCGTCGAGACGGAGTTCAACATCGACGCCCGAGACGGGATGCGCGGCCATTTCCTGCTCCTGCCCGACCTGGCGTCTCTCAAAGCGATCTTCGACGCCATTCGACTCACGTAATCCGTGACGTCCCCGGGAGCGGTCTCCGAACGCGACCTCGCGGTCCTCCGCTCCTTTGCCCGCCGCATCGATCCGTCGGACGCGGGCGCGCACAACAACCTCGGCGTCCTCTACTACCAGAAGGGCCTCGTCCCCGAGGCGATCGAGCAGTTCACGCGCGCGCTCGAGCTCGACCCGCGCATGCAGGTCGCCCAGCGCAACCTCGAGATCTCCTACCACAACACTGGTTTCTACGACCGGCGCGTCGCCGAGCTGCAGGAACGACTCCGCCGGTCGCCCGACGAACGCGACGCGCGCTGGGAGCTCGGCCGCACCTATGCGATCCTGGCCGCGTACGAGGAGGCGGTTGCCGAATTCGAAGAGCTGCTCGCGCATAAGCCGGATGACGTTGCGGCCATCATTCAGCTCGGCCTCGCCGAGAAAGCCCGCGGCCGGCTGGAAGTCGCGACGGAATGGTTGCTGCGCGCCGCCGAGGCGGAGCCCGATTCGAGCGTCGTGCAGTTCTATCTCGGCGAGGTCTACTACAACCGTGGACTCAACGAACCGGCGTTAGGGGCGCTCGAGCGCGCGGTCGCGCTCAATCCCGACAACGCCAATGCGCACTACTTGATGGCGTTCGTGCTCGGCGACATGGGGCGTCATCAGGATGCGCGCGCCGCGTCCAAGCGCGCGATCCAGCTCAATCCGCCGCTGGCACGCGCCCAGACCAACCTGTCGCTCGAGCGCTATCGCGCCGAACGGCAATCGGCCGAGCAGCGGTTGCGGGACATGCCGCCTCCGGAGGTCGCCGAGGGCGCCGAGCTCGCGCATTTCAATCTCGGTCTCGCGTTCCGGCAGAAAGGCTACTACGCGGAGGCGTTGCGCGAATACCGCCTCGCGATCGAGCGCGGCGAGGATCGCCGCCTCGTCCGGCAGGCGATGGCCGAAGTTCACCTCCTGAAGCGCGACTTCGACGACGCGCTCGAGCTGTATGAGTCGCTGATCCATGACGTCCCCGACTCGCCCAAGCTCTGGAACGAGCGCGGCGTGGTGCTGCATCAGGCGGGACGCACGAGCGAAGCGCTGACCTCCTATCGGCAGGCGACCGAAGTCGATCCGCGCTACGCGCTCGCCTGGAACAACGTGGGCGTCGTGCTCGCGCACCAGAGCGATACCGAAGAAGCGATCGACGCGTTTCGGAAAGCGTTGCAGCTGTCGGCGGAATTCATGGGCGCTCGACTCAATCTCGCGCTGCTGCTGACGCACCTGCGGCGGTTTCAGCTCGCGCTCGAGGCCTACCGCCAGGTGCTCGCGGGACAGCCGGCGTCCGCGCCGGCGTGGAACGGCGTCGGGCTCGTGTTGGTCGAGCTGAAGCGATTTACCGACGCGCGCAACGCTTTTGTGCGGGCGGTCGAAGCCGATCCCCAAAACGCCGGCGCGCATTACAACCTGAGCTTCACGCTTTCGAATCTCGGGGACTTCGACGGCGCGCTGCGGGCGACGAAGCGGGCGCTCGAGCTCGATCCCTATTACGTGTCGCAGAAGTTCTCGCTCGCGATCGATCTCCAGTACGAGACCGTCTCGATCGGCATCGTGCCGGAGATTTCGGCCGACGTGCAGGCGGAGAATCTGGGCGGCGAGTTTGCGTTCGATCAGCGGCTCTTGGACAACATTTTTCAGGAGCTGGCCCCTCCCGCCGCGACACCGCAGGCTGTGCCGGCCGGGCTCGCCAAAAAGGCGAAGGACGATCCACTGGCGCTGGCGCGCGACTACGCCGGCAAGGGCATGATGGACCTCGCGGTCGCCGAAGCGATGCGCGCCGTGCAGCGCGGCGCGGACCGCGGGCAGGCGGCCACACTGGTCGGCGACATCTATGCGCGCCGCGGCCTGCACGGCGAAGCGCTGGAGCGCTATCGCGAGGCGCGGACGCTCGACGGCGCGAACGCCGCCGCGGCGCTCGGCGAGGTAAAGAGCCTGCTCGCCGTGCAGCGACCGGCCGAAGCGCTGCCGCTGGCCGAAGAGCTGGTCGCCAAGTCTCCCGAGGACGTGGAGGTGCTGGTAGCGGTGGCACGGGCGCGGGCCGCCGCCGGCGATGCCGCCGGCGCGCTCACGGCGCTGCGCCAGGCGCAGACGCGAGCGCCCAACCGTGCCGATCTGCACAAACTGCAGGGCGACATCGCGCTCAAGGTCGGCGACCGGCAGGGAGCGCGGCACGCCTATCGCGCGGCGCTCGAGCTCGATCAGGGCTTCGTGCAGGTGTGGCTCGAGCTCGGGCGCCTGCACGAGCAGGACGAGGAATGGGAGCAAGCGCGGCGCGCGTACGAAGAGGCGCTCGAGGCGTTGCCCACATTTCACGAGGCGGCGCTGGCGCTCGCCGATCTGCTGCGCCGCTCGGGCAGCGTCCGCAGCGCCATCGTTCGCCTCGCCGAAATGCTCGAGCAGGATCCGTACGACCTCGACGCCCTGCTGCTCCTGGGACGCGCGCTGCTCGACGATAAGCGCAACGCGGAAGCACTGGAAGCGTTCCGGCGCGCGCTCAAGTTCGATACCGATCACACCGGCGCCCTGTTCTATCTGGGCGCGACACTCGCGCGGCTGCAGCGCTACGGCGAGGCGGTGGACGCCTGGGAGCGGGTGACGCGGATCGATCCCGGCGGTCCCTTCGCGCAACGCGCGCGCATCCATGCACGCACCGCGGTCGACTTGCAACACATCTTCTCCACGTCGGACGCGGCCTGATGGCGATCGAAGGACCGCTACGCGAGCTCGGGATTCACGACGTCTTCCAGCTCCTCGACCTGAGCCGGAAAACGGGGGCGCTGCGCGTCACGTCCGAGCTGCGCCATAACGAGGGGACGATCTACTTCGACAGCGGCGTGATCGTGTCGGCGGAGATTCGCAGCAATCCGCATCCACTGGGTTCCCTGTTGCTGCGCACCGGCAAGATCACCGAAGCCGATCTCGAGCGCTCCCGTGACATGCAGCAGCGCCAGGGCGACAAGCGCCGCCTCGGCGAAATCCTCGTCGCGCTGGGCGTGATCACGCAGCGCGAAGTCGAGCGGCAGATCCGCTTCCAGATCGAAGAAGTCGTTTTCGAGGTCATGAGCTGGAACGAAGGCTACTTCTCGTTCAACGAACAGCCGGAGACGAAGGTCCCGACCGAGGTGTCGGTCCGGATTCCCGTTGAGGCGTTGCTGATGGAAGGCGCACGGCGTATCGATGAGTGGTCGCGAATCGAGAACCGCATCCCCCACGTCGGTGTGATTCCGTCGCTCGCGCCGCCGCCGGAGAGCGGCAGTGGCGAGCTCGACCTGCTTCCGCCCGAGTGGGAAGTGCTCGCGTTGGTCGACGGCCAACGGTCCGTGCGCGGCCTGGCAACCGAGCTGGGGCGTTCCGACTTCGAAGTCGCGAAGACGCTGTTCGGCCTGGAGAGCGCGGGTGTCATCGTGCTCGTCGATCCCGGCCACACCAAGCGCTCGCATGGCGGCGCGCGCAGCCCCGTCGGCGACGCCGCCGAGCTGGTCGCCAGGGCCGAGCGGGCGCTGCAAGCGAAGGATCTGGACGCAGCGCGCGCCGCTGCCGAGCAGGCGGGAAGCATGCAACCGCACGATGCGACGATTCACCTGCTGCTGGGGCGGATTCACCTGGCCCAGGGACGCAGCTCGACCGCGGCCGAGGAGCTGCGGCGCGCGTTGCGGTTGGATCCGCAGCTCGCCGCCGCGCAGCGCCAGTTGGGTTACGCGCTGGTTTCGATGGGCCGGTTCGCCGAGGCGGTCGATAGCTGGGATCAGTGGGAGCGGCTCGCCGGTCGTACGCCCGAAGAGGAGGCGCAACGGTCCGACGTCGAACGGGCGCGGCAGGCGGCGCGGGTGTTCGCGCATGGCTGACGATATTCGCGCGCTCTCCGCGCAGCTGGCGCAGGATCCGCAGAGCCTCGTGTTTTTGCGGCTCGGCGAGGCGCTGCGCCGCAAGGGGCAGCTCGATGCCGCGCTGCGTGTGGCGCTGAACGGCCTGGAGCGCCATCCGCATCTCGCCGACGCGCACGATCTGTACGCGCGAATCCTGACGGACAAACGCGAGTACGAGCGAGCCTTCGACGAGTGGGACATGGCAGTACGGATCGCGCCGAATCACACCGGCGCGTTGAAGGGACTCGCGTTTCTGTACTTCAAGGTGGGCGACCTGGCGCAGGCCGAGTCCCATCTGGAGGCCGCGCGCAAAGTCGAACCCGACGACCCGAGTATCGACCAGGCGATTGCAATGATGCGTGCGGGAGGGAGTCCGCCCGCACCGGCACCCCCACCGGAACCGGTCGCCCCCCCTGCGCCGGCCCTCGATGAAGCTCGAGTCTTCGCCGGCCTCGAGGGCGCCAACGAAGGTCTGTTGCTCATCGACGGCGCTGGGCGCGTTTTGGGCGGGGCGTTGCGGGATAGGGCCGGTGCCGATGTGACGGATGCGGTCGCGGCCTATCTCGCCGGCGTCTCGCAGGAGGCGGCACGCACCGCGAAGCTGCTTGGCCTCGGCGCCTGGAACGGACTGTCCGCGGAGGGCCAGCAGGGCAACGTGCATCTCGGCCATCCGACGCCGGAGGCGTTGCTGCTCGTCGTGCGCGAGCGAGGCATTCCGCTCGGCCGCCTCGCGATTCTCGCGCAGCGCGCCACCGCAATGGCGCGCCGCTGGTTGGAGCGTGGAACGTGAGCGCCCCCCCGGGGCTCGATTTGATCACGCGCGTGCGGGGGGTTCGCGGCGCGATGCTCGTCTCGGCCGATGACGGACTCGTCATCGCCGAACAATTGATGGAAGGCGTCAAGGGCGGCGCAGTGGCCGCGTTGGCGGCGAGCCTGGCGAGCCGGTTGCGACGTGCGATGGAAGCGGCGGGTACCGGGACGAGCGTGTTCTGGCACCTGCAGGCGGAGCAAGGTGCCTTACTCGTGGTGCCGGATGGCAACTCGTCGGTGGCTGGCGGGGGGGGCATTCTCGTCGTTGCCGTCGCAGAGCCCGACGTGAACATCGGTCTCTTGCGTCTCGAGCTGTTGCGCGTCGCGGAGACGGTCGTATGAGTCCGCACACGCGCGCGGTCGAGAACTGGACGCTCCAGCCGCTGACGGAATTCGTTCGCGAAGCGTCCGTGCGTCTTGTGCTCGTGCTGACGCCTTCGGGACAGGTGCTCGCCCAGTCCGGCTTTTCCCGCGCGGTCGACGTGATGTCGGCGGCGGCGCTCGCCGCGGCGATTGTCGCGTCGACGGGCGAGCTCGCGCGTCAGCTACAACAGCCGCCGTTCGCCGCGCTCAGCCACCAGGGCCCGAAGCACGGTTTCTTCCTCGCGACGTTCGCCAGCGATCGCGGCACGCTCGCCGTCCTCGCGGTCTACGATCTCGATGTTTCATCCCTTGGCTTGGTGCAGTTATTCTATGAGCAACTTGCGGCGGGCTTGAAGGCGGCGAGCCCCAAAACCACGGTACCGAAGCAGGTACTGGCCGCGGACTTCGAGCGCGAGCTGACGGACAGCCTCAACACGCTGTTTGGGAGATAGCCGGTGTCCCTGGTCAACTTCACGAGCCGCGAGATCACGTGCAAAATCGTCTACTATGGACCGGGCCGGTCCGGAAAGACGACGAATCTCCATTATGTCTACGGCCGTGTCCCCGAGACCCGGCGCGGCCGCATGGTGTCGCTCGCCACGCAGACCGACCGCACGCTGTTTTTCGATTTTCTCCCGATCGATCTGGGGCAGATCTCCGGCTTCTCGACGCGATTCCAGCTCTACACCGTGCCGGGGCAGGTCTACTACAACGCGACGCGACGTCTCGTGCTGCAGGGCGCCGACGGCGTCGTGTTTGTGGGCGACAGCCAGGCCCGCCAGCTCGACGAAAACCTCGAGAGCTTGCAGAATCTGCAAAGCAATCTGCTGGAGCACGGCGTCGACGTCCGCACGATGCCCTTCGTGATGCAATACAACAAACAGGACTTGCCCCCCGAGCTGATTCTCACTCCGCCGGAGCTCGATGACGCGCTCAACTTCCGAGCGGTGCCGAGCTTTGCGGCCGACGCCTTGCATGGCACAGGGGTGTTCGAAACGTTGAAAGGGATCTCGGAGCTGGTCTTGAAGCGGCTCGCGACGGGGAGCCCGGCATGACGAGTACCCTCAATCCGCGCTTCACGTTCGACACGTTCGTAGTCGGGGCGGCGAACCGGTTGGCGGTGACGGCGGGCCGGACCGTCGCCGAGAATCCAGGGTCCGCCTACAACCCCCTCTTCATTTATAGTGGCTCCGGGCTGGGCAAGACCCACGTCTTGATGGCGATCGGGCATGCCGCCAAGGCGCTCGCGCCGCAACTCAACATCGAGTACTTAACCCTCGACGAATACGTCGAGGCCTTCCATGCCGCGATCGCCGCCGGGCAGGGGGACGCGTTCCGCCGCCGCTTCCAGAACGTCGACGCCCTGCTGGTGGACGACGTGCAATTCCTCACCAACCGCAAGGAAATGCAGGCCGAGCTCCTCCGGCTGACGGAGGCGCTCCAGCAAGCCGGACATCAGATCGTCCTGGCGAGCGATCGCCCGCCGGCGGAGATCGCCGATCTGGACGAGCGTCTGATCTCGAGGTTCTCGGGCGGCCTGGTCGTGGACATCGGGATTCCCGACTACGAAACGCGCGTGGCGATCTTGCGCCGCAAGTCGGAGGAGCGGGGCAGCACGTTCCAGCCGGGCGTGCTCGAGACGGTGGCGAAACTGGAAATCCCGAACGTGCGCGAGCTCATGGGCGCGCTGAATCGGATTGTGGCGTACCAGGCGGTGAACGACACGCCGATCAATGCGGAAGCCGCGCGGCAACTACTCGGCACGACGACCGTCGCTTCACCTACCGTCGCCTCACCGAGTGTCGCTTCATCTACCGCCCCCGACGAGTTCTCACAGTTCCTTACCGACGTCACCGTCACCGTCGGCAAGGCGGTGGAAGCCTGGCGGGCTCGCGTCGCCGAAGCCGTGCTGCGGTGGGAAGGGGAAGGCTATCGCACCGGCCGACTGGAGAAGTTGCTCGATCAGGAAACGCCCGCCGCCGTCGACGAGGCCATCGCGGCGTATGTGCTGGACGTCGATCGCCTCAAGGCGCTCGAGGCGGAAGTCGCTGCACTCGATCCGCAGGCGGCCGGCGAGAAAGTCTTTCACGATCCGGATCGCATGGAGGAAGCGGAGTCGGCGGCCGCCAGAGTCCGCGACGGCGCGGCTCCGCCACCTGGACCCTCGGCCGCGTTTCCGTTCGACTCCTACATCGCTGGGCCCTCGAACGAAGTCGTGCTCAGCGCCGCGCGCGACGTGATCGCGAAGCCGGGAAAGAAATACAATCCGCTCGTAATTGTCGGGAAGAGCGGACTCGGCAAGACGCACCTGCTGAACGCCATCGGTCTCGAGCTGGCCAAGAAGAAGGGCGCGATTGTCGCCTGTCTGTCGACTCAAGGGTTCGTCGACGAGCTGATCGCGGCGATCGACGGGAATCGCGTGGATTGGTGGCGGGCACGCTATCGCCGCGCCACCGCGCTCCTGCTCGACGACATTCAGCTCCTGGCCGGGAAGGAACGCACGCAGGAAGAGCTCTTCAACTTGTTCAACCAGTTTCTCGATGCGGACCGCCAGCTGATCTTCACGGCGCCCGCCCATCCGAACACCCTCGAGGGACTCGAGGAGCGGATCATCTCGCGCCTCGAGGGCGGTCTCGTCGCGGAAGTGTCTGAGCCCGACAAAGAGCTCCGACGGAACGCACTCGAGCGTTCCTTGAAGAGTCAGCATGTTCCGATGGACGTCGCGCTGCTCGATTACCTCGCCGACCGTCCCACCGACTCCGTCCGGAGCCTGACGGGGATCGTGCAGCGCGTCGTCGAGGCGGCGGCTGCGCAGGATGCTCCTGTCAACGCGGGGCTCGCGCGCGACGTGTTGGAAGGATCGCCGTCCGCCCGGCGCACCACCGGTTTGCGGACGAGCGGAATCGTGGTGTCCAGCGCCGGCGGTGTGCGGAGCCGTGAGAAGATGGTCTGGGACTGGCCCGCGTCCTCGGACCGCGTCATCGAGGAGCTGCGCTAATGGCCATCAAAGGCTCGCTCAAAGAAGCCTCGCTTCCGGACGTGCTCCAGTTGCTCGCCCTGGGGCAAAAGACCGGCTGTCTCTCGATCGCCGACCGTTCGAACTTCGGATACATCTACTTCGACAAAGGGCGGATCTGCTACGCGTCGATCGTCAACCGCCGCGACCGCCTGGGCGACATCCTCGTGAAGCACGAGAAAATCACGCAGGAACAGCTGGACGCCGCGATCCACCG
>DATGVZ010000019.1:0-3956 GCA_035299765.1 Gemmatimonadales bacterium | reverse complement strand
CGGTGAAGGTGCCGAACATCACGCAGACCGCGGGCGGCATCGCCGGCGTGACGATCGCGAACATCCAGTCCTACAACACCGTGACGAACTCCCCCGGTCGAATCTGGGAGGGAGCGCTGGCGAGCGTGGTCCGCGCGGCAGATTTCCATGTTGTCTGGGGTGCCGCCGGCGCGATCGACACCGTGTTCGATGACACGCACGGCGTACGGGTGGCGTTCAGCCCAAGGGTCGGCCCGACCTGGGGCATTTTGAATCAGGCCTCGTTCGCCGCTGTACCACCGGCCGCGCCAGCCGATGGGAAACCGGCGCTGTTGACGTGGTCGGATGTCGCCTGCGTCGCGCCGCTGCCGCGCTATACGACGCGATGCGGCGGCATCGCCGACACCCTCGGCGCCGTGCTCCAGAATACGGCGGCGTTGAGTCCGATCGCCATCCGCGACACCGCGTCCAGCTACGCGGGGACCGCGGCGGCAGGGTACACGGCGACCGGCAACGGATTCATCTTCTATTTGGACGGCCACTTCTTCCTGATGCAGATGGCCGCGTTGCCCGCTGCGGGGACGGTCTGGCATGCCCGCGTCTATGCCGGCACGGTAACCGGAACGACGGGAAGCTATGCCTTCTCTTCTTCGATCCGGCCGCCCAACGTGCCGGGCCTGCGGGTGCAGGTCGCGTACACGGGCTCGACGCTCAATGCGGCGACCACGACCACGGCCAATCTGGCCAAGGTGCATACGGTCCCGGATCCCTATTACGTCACCAACGCGCTCGAGACGACCGCGAACAACAAGGTTCTGAACTTCGTGAACCTGCCCGCACAGTGCATCGTGCGGATCTATTCGGTGAGCGGCATACTCGTGAACGTGTTGACGCACAATGACCCGACCGGCGGAGGCCAGCTGACGTGGAACCTCCGCAATCGCAACAACCAGTTCGTCGCTTCGGGCGTGTACTTCTATCACATCGAGGCGCCGGACGGGAAGACGAAGGTCGGCCGGTTCACCGTCGTCAACTTCGCGCCTTGAGGAGATACAACATGACCAGACACTTGTGGCGGGCCTGTGGCGCGATGGTTCTCGTGGCATCATTGACGACGCCCGGAGGGGCATTCGCGCAGGGGACGCAAGACAACACGGCCTACGGCGGCGCCTCGGGAGAGTTCCTGCTCCTCGGCGCGGGCGCCCGCGGTCAAGCGCTGGGCGGCGCGTACGCCGCCCTCGCCACCGACGTCACCGCGATGTACTACAACGCCGCCGGCCTGGCGCAGCTCGCCCGGCCGGGGGCGCAGGTGACGAGCAATTCCTACATTGCCGGCACCAAGTACACGTGGGCGGGCATCGCCTTCCCGATGTCGGGTGGCGTGCGTGCGATCGGGATCAGTCTCGGCTCGTTTGGATTTGGCGATCAGCCGGTGTACACCGTCGCCAATCCCGACGGTGATGGACGCACCTACTCGGTCCGGCAAACCTTTATTTCGGGAACATACGCTCAGAACTTCTCGGATCGGTTCGCGGCGGGCTTCTCACTGAAGTTCATCGCCGATCGCCTGGGGACGGCCAAGGGCAATGCTTTCGCCCTGGACTTCGGCACGAACTTCCACGCCTCGGTGGGGCCGCGGCCCATCCGGGCGTCATTCGTGATTCAGAACCTGGGATCGAACCTCAAGCATTCCGGACAGGACCTCATCGTTGGCGTCACGCGGCAGCCGCCGCTCGGCACGGTCGACGTGCCACAGGAGCCGCAGTCGGCTCAGCTGTCCACGACGTCGTGGACGTTGCCGGTCGTGTTCCGCGTGGGCGTGGCCCTCGACCTCGTGACGCAGGGCTCGAATCGGGTCACCGTGTTGTCGGAGTTCACCCAGCCGAACAACACCAAGCCGACTGCGGGGGCGGGGCTCGAGTTCGGGATGCAGAACATCGGCCAGCGGGGCTTCTCGATCGCCGGCCGCGCGAGTTACACGATTCACACGGACCTTCAGACCAACGACATCACACTCGGCATGCCGACCAAGGAGAGCAGCGGCAACTTCACGTCCGCCGGTCTGGCGCTGGGCGGCGGCCTCGAGTATGCCCGCGGTTCGACGCGGCTGGGCTTTGATTACGCCTGGCGCAGCCTCGGCACGTTGGGATCCGTGAACTATCTGAGCTTCAGCATTGGCTGGTAGCGAGACGCGGAAATCGCTGCACCGTGTCGTGAGACGTACATGAAGGTGATGCTGGTACAGTCGATGGGGATGGCGGCGCTGGTGGCGTGTTTCGGCGCACGCGCCGCCGCCCAAACTCCGCAACAGCCCGCCGCGTCGCTCGAGTTGGACGCGGTTCGGTTCTACCGGAGTGCGAGTACGCAGACGGTCGTCGAAGGATTTGGGCGCGTGCCATTCACGCTGCTCGACCCGCTCACGCGCGGTCCGGACGGCATGGCGGCGTACCGGGTGACGATCTCCGTGCGGGACAGCGCGAATCTCGAGCTCGTCAACCAGTCGTGGGCGCGCTCGGTGCCGACGCGGATGCTCTCCATGACTCGAGGGTCGGCACTCGAGCACTTCACGTTCGCCGCGAAGCCCGGCACGTACGCGGTGGAGTTGACGGCTCGGGATTCGGCGAGCGAACGGGTGGCGCGACAGCGGTTGAGCGTGACGACGTACGCGGCCACGCCGCCCGTGTCTGACTTGCTGCTGGCGACGGGCATGCGAGCGGCAGGTGGTGGTGACACGGCGCTCGGCGCCGCTGAGCTGCGTAAAGGGGGCGTCATCATCGAAGCGGCGGATCGCCCGTTGCTGACGCCGCAAAGGGCGCAACTCGGATACTACGTCGAGCGGTATTCGCAGGCGCCCGAGACGGCCGCGGTGAGCGTGCGCATCGTGCGCGGCGATACGGCCACGGTCGTGAAGACCGCGCCGCAGCTCGTGCCGTTCGGAGCCGGCGGAGGCATCACGCGCGGCATGGTGGATTTGGCGGGACTGCCGCCCGGCGAGTATGGGTTCGAGGTGATCGTGAAGGGCCACGACACCACCGTCACGCGGCGGGCGCCGTTCCGGATGGGTGGAATGGAGACGGTGGCGATGACGGCGCCCGAGGCGCCACCCGACCTCTTCGCGCAGTTGTCGGAGCCGCAGCTCGACACGCTATACGGGCCGCTCGTCTATCTGATGACGTCGGACGAGATGGGGATCTACAGTACGCTGACGGTCCAGGGCAAACGTGATTTCCTGCGCCGGTTCTGGGCCAAGCGCGATCCCACGCCGGGTACGGCGGTCAACGAGTTGCAGGTTGATTTCTACTCGCGGATCAAGGAGGCCAATCGGCGCTTCCGCGAGGGCGGAGCGGCGGAGATCCCCGGCTGGCGTACCGATCGCGGGCGGATCTTCATCAAGTACGGGCCGCCGCAGGAAGTGATGCAGCGGCCGCAGGCGGGCAACACGATGCCCTATGAAGTCTGGAAGTACACGCACAACCGGGCGCTGAAGTACGTGTTTTTGGATCAGACGCAGTTCGGCAATTACGCGTTGATTTGGACCGACGACCGCCGCGAGCCCAGCCGGCCCAACTGGCAGTCGCTGCTGGGGCCCGAAGCGGTCCAGGACGTCGAGCGGTTCTAAGAAACCTTGGTATTCCTCAAGTGAGGTCAGAATGAATCGTCGCCTTTTCGGAGCCCTCGGCGTCGTGGCGGTCTTCACGCTCACCGTCGGCAGCTGCAAGAGTGATCCGTTTTCCAGCGTGCACGGCACTCCGGCAGCAGTCGTGACCAATTTCTCCTACTTACAGATGTCGATCGGCGGATCGGCGACGGTGAAAGCCAGCATCGTGGACGCCACCGCGACGCCGCTCGAGATCCCGATCACGTTCACCACGTGTACCGGCGACGTCACCGTGACGACGGATACGAGCTATCACCCCATCCCGAAGACGTCGGCGCAGGTCATCGTCACGGCGCTGACCGCGGCTCCATCGTGCGTC
>DATGVZ010000018.1:0-25637 GCA_035299765.1 Gemmatimonadales bacterium | reverse complement strand
CGGACCCCGCCTATTACACGTGGACGCAGTGGCTGTTCTTGAAGTTGTACCACGCCGGCCTCGCGTACAAAAAGCGTGCGGCGGTGAACTGGTGCCCCAAGGACAAGACCGTCCTCGCGAACGAGCAGGTGATCGACGGCCGCTGCGAGCGCTGCGGCACCGCGGTCGAGCAGCGCTTTCTCGAGCAGTGGTTTTTCCGCATCACCGACTTCGCCGAGCGGTTGCTTGCGAATCTCGATCAAATCGATTGGTCGACTTCCACCAAGCTGCTCCAGCGGAACTGGATCGGCCGCAGTGAAGGCGCGGAGCTCCTGTTCGAAACGCCCGGTGGCCGCAAGATCAACGTATTCACGACACGCGCTGATACGGTGTTTGGTGCGACGTATCTCGTCATTGCCCCCGAGCATCCCCTCGTCGACGAGCTGACGGCGGTCGAGCAGCGCTCCGCCGTCAAAGCATATCAACGTGAGGTGCAGTCCAAAGACATCGTCTCCCGCCGCGTCGGGGACCGGACGAAGAGCGGCGTGTTTGTCGGCTCCTACGCCCGCAATCCCGCGACGGGGGAGGCGATTCCGATTTGGACGGCCGACTACGTGCTCATGGAGTACGGGACCGGCGCGATCATGGCGGTGCCCGCGCACGACAAGCGCGATTTCGAGTTCGCCACGCAATTCAAGCTTCCGATTCGTCAGGTCGTTCACGTGCCGGGCGAGACCCTCCCCACCGTCTCCGAGGACGGTGTGTTGATGAATTCGGGTCCGTTCGATGGGCTCGACTGCCGTGAAGGAGCTCGGCGCATCGTGACCTGGTTGGCGGAACGCGGGCTCGCCACGCCGCGCGTCCAGTACCGGCTCCACGACTGGTGTATCTCACGGCAGCGCTATTGGGGTCCGCCGATTCCGATCATCTACTGTGACAAATGCGGCGTCGTCCCCGTTCCCGAGAAGGATTTGCCTGTCGAGCTGCCGCTCATCGATGACTTCCGTCCCGACGACACGGGCGTGAGCCCACTCGCGCGTCATGAGGAATGGTACTTCGTGAAATGCCCGCAGTGCGGCGGCAAAGGTCGGCGCGAGACGGACGTCTCCGACACCTTCCTCGACTCTGCGTGGTACCACCTGCGCTACCCGTCGACCGAGTTCAACGACCGCCCCTTCGATCCGGCGCGGACGAAGCAGTGGCTTCCGGTGACGAGCTACATCGGTGGGAACGAGCACGCCGTTCTGCATCTGCTCTATTCCCGTTTTATCTGCATGGTCTTGTACGATCTCGGCCTCCTGCACTTCGATACGCCCTATCCGAAGTTCCGCGCGCACGGTTTGATCGTGAAAGACGGCGCCAAGATGTCGAAGTCGCGCGGCAACGTCGTCGTACCCGACACCTACATCCAGGAGTGGGGCGCCGACACGTTCCGCATGTACCTCATGTTCCTTGGGCCTTTCCAGGAGGGTGGCGACTTCCGGGACGAGGGCATCATCGGCATCCGGCGATTCCTGGAAAAGGTGTGGACGCTCGCCCATGAGGCACAGCTCACTCCGGGGCAAAACCGTGGCACGCCGGCCGCCGAACAGAAGCTGCATCGCACCATCCGCAAAGTCAGCGCTGATACCGAAGCGCTGCAATACAACACCGCGATTTCGGCAATGATGGAGTACGTCAATGAATTGAGGGAGCAGGGAGCCGGAGGCAGGGAGTTGGTGACGCCCCTCGTGATCATGCTCGCTCCTTACGCACCACACATCGCAGAGGAGCTCTGGGAGGCTCTCGGCGGAAAGGGCTCCGTCTTCGAGCAGCGTTGGCCGGACTATGACCAGCGGTTGGCGAGCGCGGGCGACGTCGAAATCGCGATTCAGGTCAACGGCAAGCTTCGCTCACGCCTCGTCGTGCCGCGCGGGATGGCCGAGAAAGAAGTCGTCGAGCGGGTGTTGGCGGATGAAGCGGTGCGAAAGTTTGTCGATGGCCAGCCGCTCAAAAAAGTCATCTACGTGCAGGATCGGCTGGTGAATCTGGTCGTCTAAAGAATTTTCGCGACCAAATCGCCGACGAGATAGCCGACCGCCGCTACGCCCATGCCGATCACAAACATGTCGACGCCACTGCGGAGGACACCGCGGCCGGTGAAAAAGCTGCGCGCCGCTCCTACCGCGAAGTGGGAGAGCATGGCGATGACGAACGCCATCAGAATCGCAGCTCGACCGGTCAGCACGAGGAATGGCGCGACGGGGATGAACGCGCCGATCGCCGTCGCGACACCCGTCACCCATCCTTCTTTGAACGGCGTCGCGTGCGCCTCGCCGATCTTCAGCTCTTCGCGTACTTGCTCACCGAGCGCCCGCTCGGGGTCTTGCATGACTTCGCTCGCCATACGGCGCGCGGTGCGAGGGTCCACGCCCTTCGCCTGATACACGAGCGCCAGCTCCTCTTCTTCGATCTCGGGCATCAGCCGAATCTCTTCCTTCTCCATCGCGATTTCGTGCTCCCACACCTCCTGCTCGCTCTTCGCGGCCAGGTAGCCGGACGACCCCATCGACAGCGCATCGGCGATCATGCCCGCCACGCCGGAAATCATGATCACGTGCGGCTGCACCGCCGCGCCGATCACGCCGGCCACTAACCCGAAATTCGCCGTGAGCCCGTCGTTGAACCCGTACACGACGTTCCGCAGGAATCCGCCCGAGCCCGTCTTATGCCACGGCTCGTTCCCCTTGCCCGCAAGGTCGGCGAGCGTCCCCGCGTGCGCGGCCGATTCCTTCGCGAGCTGAAGCGACACCGCTTGCGCGTCGGGAAGGCTCGATTCGTTGTGGAGGTCGAGATATCCCTTGACTTCCTGTCCTTCCTCCCGCAACAGGAGTGGGAGGAGATACCGCGTCCCGAAGCGGCGTCCGAACCACGCGCGCACCCTGGCATTGAACGACGGCTCCGTCCGCCCAACCGCGTGGCCGTGCTCGGCGAGCAGCTTCCCCCACATCTGCACGTGCCGCTCTTCCACGCCGGCCAGCTTGATGTACACGTCTTTCTTGTGGGGATCGGTCTCTTGACCTGCCAACGCGAGATAGAGATACGCAGCGTCGGCTTCGTCTTGCCAATGATGGAGCCACTGCTGGATATCGGGTTGGGCCATGCGGCAAGCTACTACGCCGCAACGCCTTAAGGAACCATGATTTTCCCTAGATCGATTCGCGACGTTCTACGTAATTGTGGCATCATAGTTTTCGGACAATGACCGTGTCGCTCGCCGTCCCGGATGTCCTCGTCGCCCGCGCGCAAGCCGGAGATGAAGCCGCCCTCGAAGCCCTGTACCGGGCCTTCGAGACGCCGGTCTACAATCTGGCGCGGCGGATGTTGAGACGGCCGGAAGACGCGGAAGACGTGTTGCAGGAGACGTTTTTGGAAGTGGTCCGGAACATCAAGCAATACCGCGGCGAGGGCCACCTGTGGGGCTGGGTTCGGCGCATTGCCTCTACCAAGGCGTTGATGCGCATTCGCCGCGATCAGGTGCGCGCGACGGAATCCCTGGACGACGAGCCCGGCGGCCCGACGATGCACGTCGGCGCGAACCTCGATCTGGAGCGCGCATTCGAGGGGCTGTCGGAGACCTCGCGGGCGGTCGTCTGGTTGCACGACGTCGAAGGCTACACGCACGAAGAGATCGCCGAACAGATGGGGAAGTCGGTGAGTTTTTCCAAGTCGCAGCTGGCGCGATCCCACGCGCGGTTGCGGCGGACGCTGAACGAGGATGTTAGAGGAGCGACGCCATGATGCATTGCACGATGGAAGACCTGGGAGCGCTGCGGGCTGGTGAGGGGTCGGTGTGGGCACGCCGGCACATCATCACCTGCGCGATCTGTCAGGCGGAGCTGGAAGCGCTGTACCAGCGGGTGGCGCAGCTCAAGGCATTGCCGACGCTGCGACCGCCACGCGATCGCTGGCCGGCCGTCCGCGCGGTGCTGAACTCGGAGCGGGTCCGTCGGCGGCGCAGCCGGAGTGCCTGGGGCGGGACGCTCGCCGCGGCAGCCCTGCTCGCTGGAGTCCTGTTAATCCAGCCGTCGATCCTCGGCCAGAGCGGCAACCTTCACGCCGAGCTCACGCAGGCGAAACAACAATCCGCGACACTCGAAGACTCCTTGCAGCACTACGACGTAGACGGACGCGTCCTCAGCGGTCATTGCGCGGCCGTCGTAGCGGAGCTCGAAGATCGCATTTCGGATATCGATGGCACGCTTGCCACCCTCACGCAGCGCAATGTGGGTGAGCAGGACGCCGAACTCGTAAAACTGTGGCAGCAACGGGTCGGCCTGATGCGGGAGCTGGTGACGGCCCGCGCGACGCGGGCTCGTTACGTCGGGCTCTAAAAGCCCTGGAGGGAAAGCAATGATTCGCAATTTGAGCATGGCGGCTCTGGCCGCCTGTCTGATCTGGCCAGCTGCGTCAGTGACGCAGAACGCGCCGCAACCTCGGGTACGAGCGCGTCCCCGCGTGCGCGTGCAGACAGGCCCGTTCGGCGTGTATTCGTTCAGCGGTAGCCACGGCCGCATCGGCGTCGTAGTCGACACGAAGGCCGACGCGGCGGGAGATAAGATCGGTGCCAGAATCGAAGGCGTGACTCCCGGTGGACCCGCCGACAAGGCGGGCATCAAACAGGGCGATGTCATCACGCGCTTTAACACAACGTCGCTGGGTGGGGCGGCGGCAGAGGAGGGCGAGGGCTCCGGGCCCGGCTTGAAGCTCATCGAGCTGGCGCATCGGCTCGAGCCCGGTGACACGGTGCAGGTCGAGTACCGACGGGGCAACGAGAATCGCAAGGCCACGATTGTGGCTGAAGAGCTTCCCATGACCGGCCGCCTGGAGATGCCGGGAATGCCTGGCATGGGCGCGATGGACGAGATACTGCCCAGGCTGCGGATGCAGACCGGCCCAGGGAACGAGTTCGAATTTGCGTTCGGAAGCCCCTGGGGCGGCATCGAGCTCGTCGAGCTGAACCCCGAGCTCGGCGAGTATTTCGGAACCCGCGAGGGCGTTCTCGTCGTGCGTGTTCCGGAAGATTCGACCCTGAACCTCAAGGGCGGCGATGTCATCCTGTCGATCGGCGGACGGAAGCCAACCTCACCGATGCAGGCGATGCGGATTCTGCGGTCCTACGATCCGGGCGAGACCGTCACGCTCGACGTGCTGCGCAAGCAGAAGCACGTCACGGTCAACTGGAAGGTGCCCGAGGAGAATCGGATGTTCCACGTGGCTCCGCGCGCGCATGAAGAACCGAGCTGGTTCCGCGTAAGGCCGAAACTCTGGAGGCCACGGGACGTTCGGCTGACGCGGGTTATCTAGAGGACGGGCCGGCAAAGCGAGAGAAGGGCGGCAGAGTATCTGCCGCCCTTTTTTTTATCGGTTCGGTCCGATCAAGATGGCATTCGTGAGCAGCCGGGCCGGTCCGCGCAGAAACGCCCGGAACAGCGGGTCGCTCAGGAAGAGCACCACCCGGCCATTGCCCTGATTCTCGACGACCGCCCAGGTGGAGCCTTTGAGAAGCCGGGCAGTGTTGTCGGGCCACGTGAAACCGGACAACACCAGCGAATCAACCGGATCGGTGAACGTGGCGGCGTTGGCCCCGCCCTTGGACGGCTTCCAGAATGTGTCGCCGTCGATGAACACCGGCAGGCGGTCGCGTTCATAGCCCAGCGTCAGCCAATGCGTCGTGTCGAGCGTCGCCCGGAAAATCGCGCCGGGGATCCATTCGAGCCGGTCGCGCGCCGGTGCGGAGGGCGAGAGCAGGGCGGGTTCGCGCCCAGCGGCGGTAGTATCGGGCTTGGCACCGCTGTCAGGCGCCACGGTCGCGATGGTCGATAGACCGACGTCTTTGGTCGACGCCAACTCGCCTGCGCCCCCGTACCCGATCAGCACGCCGCCCGAGCGCACCCACGCCTTCAGTCGTTCGACGCCATCGTCGCCCAGCTCGCGGCGCATCCGCCCGCCGTTGCCGTCCGGGATGATCAGGACGTTGAAGCTCTGGAGGTCGGCGATGCGCGCGATCGCTCTGAGTGGCACGGGAGTGAACGGCGCGTTCATCTCGCGCGTGAGGAAATTCCAGGTCCAGCCGTAGCTCGTCTCGGAGATGCCGTCACCGGCCGCCACCAGAATCGAGGGCGCGTGCAGTCCTACGACTTCGCCTGAGCCGATCCCCACCTCCCCAGTGTCCGGGAACGCCGTTTGCACGGACGTGACCGTCACGCCAAACGATGGCCCGAGCGCGGCGATGCGATCGTGCAACGTCGCCGCATTCCGCTGCGGGCGAACGACGAAGGCGCCTCGCGGATAGGTCCGCCCATTGGCGCGAAGCGGCTGCGTGCCGATGGCGACCTTGAAGCCTTCGGCTTCCAGAGCCAGCGCCAGCCGCACTGCACCGGGGTTGTCGTTCTGGAAGACGTAGGCGCTGGCGGCGCGCGTCGGGGCGGGAGGTGCGGCAAGAGTCGTATCGGTGACGGGATCAGCCGCCCCCCCCGCTCCAGCATCCTCGGTCCAATAAGCGTCGAGATTGAACGTCAGCGGCAGCGACCACGCCGTGATGTCGTAGAAGCCGTATTCCTCCTTGTCGGCATCCTCGCCGCGGCGGCGGTTGCGCCGAAATTTCGCCAGCTCACGATCCACGAACGTGCGCTGCAACTCGGCGTCCGGCTCGAGCAGCGCTTTGGCGATACGGCGCTGGGGCTGGTTCAGATCGACGACATAGCTGCCCGCCGGGAACGTCCGCGCGGTTGCCGCTGCGCGCGGGCTCAGATAGCTGTGCGCCCCTCGTGACGACGTCGCCTGCCGCAGCCGCGTCACTTCGATGCCGTTGCGCAGCAACAATCCGACGACATGTGCCGCGGATTGCGGATCGTTACCGGGAATGATCACCACGCGCTTGAGCCGGTCCGTGGCGGCTTCCGTCATGGCAGAGCGGCGGAAGTCGTAGTAGTCGAGCAAACGGTTCTGCCGGTTCTTCGCGGTCGTCTCGAGTGTCGCGAGTGACGCGATGAAATGATGGGCGATGCCGTCGCGGAACGTCGTGATCGTGCCGTCGTCGCGCCGCCTGCGGAATTCGGGCCCGCCATCGGTCTCATACGTCATTCCGGTCGCGCCCTGGAACGTCGACCACTCGTCCCAATAGCCCACATAGAAGAAGTCGAACACGCCGCGGACGAAATACTGCCAGCCGTATTTGTCGAACGCGACCGCGTTGCCTCTGCCGTACGTGTCGAACCACTTGGTGGTCTGCGCCGGAAGATTCATGTTGACCGCTTGCGCGACCGGCGGGAAGAAAAACGTCGGCGTCGTCGAGTGATGGTCGACCAACACCTGCGGATGCCAGCGCAAAATGCCGTCCATCATCGCGCGCACTTCCCGTTGGCTCTGCGCGACGAGATCGCGGTTCATGTCGAAGCGGTAGTGGTTGTAGCGGCCCGTGATGCTCCACGGCTCATTTTGCTCGAAGGCCCACGGATGATCGGCGCCGACCGCGACGGAGTTGTACCACGCCGCGAAGCGCTCATGGCCGTCGGGGTTCGCCGAAGGATTCAGCACGATGACGAGCGATTTGAGCAGCTCGACCGTCTGCGGCTCGTCGGACGCCGCGAGTTGGTAGGCGACCTGCATCGCCGCTTCGAAGCCGGCGGGCTCGTTGCCGTGCACGGAGTACTGCAAGAGGGCGATGGCGGGGGTTTGCGCGGCGATTGCCTGCGCGCGGGCCGCGGAGGTCTTGCGAGGATCCACGAGCTCCGCGATGGCCGCTCGGATCTGATCCAGCTTGGCCAGATTCGCGGGGTCCGAGATGACGAGCGCCCGGATCGGCCGGTACTCCACCGTCCGCCCCCACGTCTCGATGCGCACGCGGTCGCTCGCCGTCGCTACCAGCGTGTCGAGGTACCGCTGCATCACGGCGTACATCGTCTGCTCTTCGCCCGCGGCATAGCCGGTAATTGCTTCGGGGCGGGGGACCGCCTGCCGGTAGGGGCCGCGGGCGTAGAAGTCGAATGCGTCTTGGGCCGTGACGGACGTAGTGGAGCACACGCAGAGCGACAGCGCGACGAGGATCGGGCGCATGGACCTGTCGGAGATGAGGTGAGAATTACCGCCGGCGCGCGGCCGGCAGTGCCTGATCGAAAGAAGCGAACTCGAATGGCTTGGGGACGCAAGGCCGGCCCGAGCCGTCGAGGAAACGGCGCATTTGCTCGTTGACGAGGTCGCCCGTCGTGAAGATCACACGCTCGGCATGCGCCGGGTCGTTGCTGCGCAATCGCTCGAAGAGCTGTTCGCCCGAGAGATCGGGCATCCGCATGTCCACGATCACCGCGTCATACAACGTCGCGCGCAGACGGGCGAGGGCGTCTTCACCGCTGGCCGTCGTCTCGACGTCGTGGCCGCGGCCCGCGAGATACCGCTGGAGCGAAACGCGGACGGATGCTTCGTCGTCGACGACGAGCACCCGCAGGCTGTCCCCCACGCGGTGCACCTGCGCCACGGTCTGAAACTCTCCCGAGGCGCGCGGCTGGATGACCGGAAGCTCGACCACGAAGCGGGCGCCGCCCTGCGGGACATTCTCGGCCCAGATCCGACCTTCGTGCTCCCGCACGATGCCGAGTGAAATCGAGAGTCCGAGGCCGGTCCCCGAGCCGGTCGGCTTCGTCGTGAAGAACGGATTGAAAATCCGTTCGATCAAGTTCGCCGGAATGCCGTCGCCCGAATCCTCCACCTCGATGCGCATGGTGTCACCGGTGCGGCGCGTCCGCACGGTCAGGCGGTGATGGTGACCGTCGCGCTGCTCCATCGCCTGTTCGGCGTTCGTGATGAGGTTCAGGAACACCTGCTGGAGCTGGTGCGCATCGGCCATCGTGTCCGGCAACGACTCGTCGTATTCGCGACGGACGTCGATGCCGCGGACCCGGAGCTCATACCCGCGGAGCTCGAGCGTGTCGTCCAGTACCTGGTTCAGGCCGGTCGGCACCTTCTCGGCTTTGTGCTGCCGCGCGAAGGTGAGGAGGTTCTGCACGATACGGCTCGCGCGCCGCGCCTCGCTGTAAATCGTCTCCGCGGCGGTACGCTGTTCGGGCGGGAAGCGCTTTTCGGCGAGCAGCAGCTGGGCGAAGGCCGAGATGCCGGCGAGCGGGTTGTTGAGCTCGTGCGCGACGCCGGAGACCAGCTGGCCGATCGCGGACATCTTCTCGGACTGAATCAGCTGCTCCTGCAGCATCTTCTGATCGGTGACGTCGCGAATCAGACAGAGGACCTCTTCGTCCTTCTGCGGCGTCGAGTAGGTCACGGAGATCGTCCGGACCTCGCCGTCTTTGCGGTAGAACTGGGTCTCGAAGAGGCCCGTCTCACCGGAGAGCGCCTGCTGGAAATGCCCGAGTGCCTTGGGCAGATCGTCGTCGGGAAGCATCGGCGCGAACCACTGACCCACGAGCTCTTCGCGGCGGTAGCCGGAGATGTTTTCGGCGGCGTGATTGACCGTGGTGAAGCGGCCGTTGGCATCGAGCGTCACGATCGCATCAGACGCGGACTCGACGAGATGCCGGTAGCGAGCCTCGGAGCGCGCCAGCGTGTCCTGGGCGCGCTTCGGATCGGTGATGTCTCGGAGGGTGGCGACGGTGCCGATCAGGTCGCCGTTCACCAGGAACGGACCGCTCGAGACCGCGACGTCCCGCTCCTCGCCGGTCGAGTGGTTTACGACCTTGGTTTCGTAGCGTTGTGGCTCGCCGGCGAGAACGCGGTCTTCACGGGAAGCGACGTGTGCCCGTTCAGAGGGAGACACCGCATCGGCGATCGCCTGGCCCACGATGTCGGAGACTTCCCATCCCAGCAGGTCGGCGCCGGCGTCATTGGCTGCCAGCACGCGGCGGTCCATCCCCGTCACGACGACGGCGTCCGGAAGGGCTGCTACGATGTCCGTCGCAGCCTGCAGCAGGTCCAGCGGCGGCCGCTTGGCGGCAGCGGTAGTCGGGCGGGTACCCCGCGCGGGCGAGACGCGGCGACTTTTACTCACGCGTGATAGGAAGCCTCCATCGCGTACCGCATCAGGTCCAGGCTCTCGAGCGCCGAATCGGTGACACCCTGCGGTGAATCGGGGCCGCGCTTGACGCAGTCCTTGATGATTTCCAGCGCATGAATCGGATGCTCATCGTCGTACTTGGCATGCTCCTCCAGCCACCAGCGCCCCCGCGGCCCGATCTTCGCGTTCTTGGCGAGCCCGCGAAGGGCCTTTTCCGAGATCTTCTGGGCCACGCCTTCCACCGCGTAGTTGGTCGCCGATACTGCCGTACCAAATTCCGCGTTCCGGCACATGTCCGTCAAATAGCCATGGAATTTCTTGACTTCGGCGAGCATCGGCTCGGGCTCCTGAAAGCGCTTCTTGGGCACGTTGAAGCCATCGCCCATCGCCCGCCACATGGCGTCATGTCGCCGTTCCACCCGGATATTGTCCGTGAAGAACTCTCGCCCCATCGCCGGTGAGCGGTCGAGGAGCATCTGCAGCCACTGCGGGAAGTCTCGAATGATGGGATAGAAGGAGACCAGGAAGTTCTGGATCTGTCCGTCGACCAGTTGATTCTCGGACGCGTCGATAATGACCGGCGTGTCGAGAATTGCCTGCCGGCTTGGCTCGAGCGTGGAATCCAGCTCCGCCACCCACGAGGGGTGGGGGGTGACTTGCACAGCCATCGCTGCTCCTCTCCCAGGGCGCTACAGTGGGGTGATTGGCCAAGCGAGGGTGGAATGTAGGAGCGCGCATCGAACGTGCAAGCTCAAGTCGGATTGTGACTTGGCGCACGCCGCAAAAATGACTGCTTGACAAGATATATCGTGCCATAATATCGTGGCGTAACATCTAACATGAGGCAGAGATGAGAGGGAAGTTCGGCTGGGAGGGGTTCGCGTTCGGTTTCGGCCCGCGGGCCTGGGGATTCCGGGGTCGCCGCAGCGGTGGCCGCCGCCAGTGGTTCGGGGCCGGCGACATGAAGTACGTGATTCTCAAGCTGCTGCGTGACAAGCCACGTCACGGCTACGAAGTCATGAAGGAGTTGGAAGAGCGGATGCACGGCTGCTACTCGCCGTCGCCTGGCACCGTATATCCAACGTTACAGTGGCTCGAGGACGAAGCCCTCGTGGTCGCTCGTGACGTCGAAGGCAAGAAGGTCTACGAAATCACCGACACAGGACGGGCATTCTTGGACGAGCACAAAGACATTGTCGAAGACATCTTCGACCGCGTGACCGAAACGGTAGAGCGCACGGTGGGCGGCTCGATGGCGGAAGTGAACCGGTCGCTTGGCCAGCTCGTAAAGGCGGTCTACCGGACCGGTTGGAAGACTGAGACGGAGGCAGCGCGCAAGAACATCGCCGCAATCCTCGCCAAGGCTAAGGCGGAGATTGAGGCACTAGCAACAAGTCCTGAAAGTCGAAGCTGAAGTCGGTCGCCGGGGAGACGGCGGCCATCTTGACCTGATCGATGGACCCGTCGGGCCTGAGCGCGAAGCTGACGTAGGCGTCCGCCCGCAGCTCGCGGTCGCGCCAACGCGCGATGAAGGTGTCGTACTGGAAGTGCTCGAGATCGCCGGTGAGCGACGGCGTGTGGGAAAACCGCAGCACCAGCTTACCCGTCTCGAGCGCGATCGTCACATCGCCATACCAGGCGTCGCGATACGTCCCCGCATACTTCTCGAGCGGGAGAGACGGTCGCGACGCCGTGTCGCGTTTGGCGACCGCGCGTCTCTCCTCGGCCGCGGTGGCGGAGTCTCCGCGGGCCCTGACGACGCGATATGCGGCATCCCAATCGGTTGCCGGCGCCCCAAGGAAGTGATCGAGCAGTCGCCAGCTGATCGCCTCGAATGCCTCGCCGGACTCCTGATTCGTGAAGACGGCGATGCCCAGTTTCCGATCGGGGATCAACGAAATTCGCGAGACGTAGCCGGGCAGCCCGCCGGTGTGCGTTACCAGCTTATAACCCCGATAGTCGCGTAGAAAGAATCCCAGCCCATAGCCGGCGAAGCTCGCCTTGAGCGCTGTCAACTCGGCCGGCGGAATACCCGGGCGGATCGGTGTCGCCACGGACCAGAGCTCGCGCGCCGTATTTTGCGAGAAGAGACGACTGCCGGCCAAGCGGCCGGAATCAAGCTGCACGATCATCCACTTCGCGATGTCGGTTGCGCTCGAGTTGATGCCCCCTGCCGGATTCGTGTTGTCGCTGGTGAACGGCGCGATCGGCCAAACTTTGCCGTCGATCGGCGCGTGCGGTGCGGCAACATTGCCCCCCCCGCCCCCCCCGCCCCCCGCGGCCGACGAATGGCGCACGGTGCTCCCCGTCATTCCTACCCGGGCGAGAATTCTCGATTGCACGAAGTCTTCCCACGATTGCCCCGAGACCGTCTCGATCACCTGCCCGGCGACCAGGTAGAGAACGTTGTCGTACGCGTACGCACTGCGAAAACTGGTCGCGAGTTTGATGTACCGCAGTCGGCGCGCGATCTCTTTTCGGTCATATGTGGACGTCGGCCACCAGAGGAGGTCGCCGGCGCCGAGTCCCAGACCACTGCGGTGGACGAGGAGGTCGCGGATCGTGAGCTCGCGCGTGACGAAGGGGTCGTACATCGCAAAGCCCGGCAGATAGTCGATCACTGGCGCGTCCCAGCGGAGCTTTCCTTCCTCGACGAGGATCCCCAGCGCGGTGGCGGTAAAGGCTTTCGTATTGGACGCGATGCCGAACAGCGTCCGCTCGTCGACCGGTGTCGGCTCGCCCAGTTTGCGGATGCCGTAGCCCTTGGCGAGGAGGACGCGACCGTCCTGCACGATGGCGAGGGCGAGGCCGGGTACCTCGAAATCGTGCATCACGCGGGTGACGTAGGTGTCGAGATCGCGCGGCAGCTGCGCGGCCAGGCTCGCGCCGACGAGACTGAGCGCCGACAGGAGAACGAGTGGTCTCGGACGTGGTGTCATAAGGCGACAAACGTGCCTGAGGCTGCGCTGTTCGGGAAGTGTCGCGATGCTGCTGCTACTTATTGTGCCGGTCTCGCAGCTCTCCAAGTGCGCGGGTGACGTACACGCGCGTCATCTGCTTCCTCCACGACAAATCGAAATCGGTGTTGTCCATCGGTTTTGAGGGACGGTATGCTGCTTCCGCTGCGGCCGCAATCGACTCGTTTGTCAGCGTCGCGCCCTTGAGTGCGGCGCCCGCCTCAGGGATCTCCTGCGGGTAGCTCGCGACCCCGCCGAGTACGATACGCGCGTCGACGACATTCTTGCCTTTCCATTGAATCCACGCCGCGACGCCCAGTACCGGAAAATCGAACGACCCGCGGCGCCGCAATTTGTGGTAAACGGCGTCCCAGCCATTGGGCGCCGGCAACCGCACGGCGGCGAGGATTTCATCGGGTTGCTTGGTGAGATAATTGATGCCGTCGTTGTTGTAGAACCGTCCCGCGGGAACGACACGCTCACCCTGCGGTCCGACCAACCGATATTCGGCACCGATCGCCACCATGCCCGGCGCGACGTCGGAGGAGCTCACTGCCCAGCAGCGCGGCGATGACGGCGCCACCCAACAGATCGCGCCGTCCTTTTTCATGCAGAAGTCGATCGACTTCCGCCACTCGTAGGACTGGTTGTAGTAGTTGCAGCGCGTGTCGAGGCAGAGGTTGCCGCCGAGGGTGCCCATGTTGCGGAGCAGGGGCGTGGAGACCAGGCGGGCGGCGGTCGCGACGGCGGAATGTTGGAAGGTTGGAAAGTTGGAAAGAGCAGTCAAAGTCACACACGTTCCAACCTTCTCACGTTCCATCGTTCTCAGTTCCGGAATACCCATTAGGGAGATGACCGTTTTCGGTTCCTGGTGCCGTCGCTTCATGTTCGGATAGAGGTCAGTCCCTCCCGCGACGAACATGCCGTCGGGGCCGGCATCGGCCTTCATATGCAGCGCTTCCGCCAGACTCTGCGGCTGCAGGTATCGGAACGTGGGGAGGCGAAGCATCAGTGCGGCCGCTCGAGCGGAACTGGCGCCGCGGTGACGGCCTTGCCGTCGCCGCCTTCCCACGGCGTCGGCACGCGAACCGGCTCTGGCCAGGGTATGTCAGGGAACCGCTCAGGTCCGTAGCGCGGGGACTCGCCTTTCTGCTTCCGTTTCAAGGCTTTGAAGACTTTCTCCGGCGTGATCGGCACCTCGTCGATCCGCACGCCGACCGCATCGTAGACCGCATTGGCGACTGCGGGCATCACCGGCAGGAGCGGTCCCTGGCCGACTTCCTTGGCGCCGAACGGGCCGTTGGGATCGGGATCTTCGACGAGATACGTGATGACGTCGCACATCTCGAGGGTCGTGGGACTCTTGTACTCGAGCAGGGAAGGAATCTTGTGGACCACTTTCAGGTCGCCGCGGTACGCCATTTCCTCCATCAACGCCTCACCCAACCCCATGTAGATCGAGCCCTCGACCTGGCCGATCACTGACGCGGAGTTGATGGATCGACCGACGTCATGCGCAATCCAGATCGTGGGCACGCGCACGATCCCGGTCTCCGGATCCACATCCACCTCGGCCACACAGGCGCTGTAGGAGTAGGCCGGCGACGGCCCGACACCGGCGCCGCGGTACTTGCCCGCGCTCTGGGGCGGCGTGTACGATCCAACCGTCCCCACGGTGCCCTCCGCCGCTTCCGCCCACTGCACGGCTTCAGCAAAGGACGCGCCGCGCTTCCCATCCTTCGAATCGAAGACGCGCCCGCCGGCGAACGTCAGCCGCTCGACGGGGACCTCGAGTTTGCGCCCGGCGTGCAGCGCCAGGATCTGGCGCGCTCGTTCGGCCGCCTGGAGGGCGGCGTTGCCGCTCATCAGAGTCACGCGACTCGAGTAGCTGCCGAGGTCGACGGGCGTCAGATCGGTGTCAGCCGTGACGACCGCGATGTCGAACGGGTCGACGCCGAGTACTTCAGCGACGATGTAGGCGAGGATTGAATCCGAGCCCTGGCCGATCTCGGTCGACCCACAGAATACCGTAACGCCGCCGCCGCGGTCGCATTTCAGCTGCACGCCAGAGTGCGGCATGTTGTTCCAGTAGATCGGCAGCCCGGCGCCCGAGATGTAGCTCGAGCATGCGAGCCCGACGCCATGGCCCTCCGGCAGTTGGCGGAACTTCCGCTTCCAGTCCGATCCCTCGACGACCTTGGCGATACACGTGCCGAGGCCCATCGAGCCGACGCGGAGATAGTTGGCGGTGAGTGAGTTCGGCGGCACCAAGGTCTTGAGGCGCAGCTCTGCCGGATCGATCGCCAGCTGCTCCGCGATTTTGTCGAGATGGACTTCGACGGCAAAACGCGGCTGCGGCGTGCCGTGACCACGCTTCGGGCCGCAGGGCGCTTTGTTCGTGAACGCCCGTGCACCCTGGAAGTGGTAGCGCGGCACGTGATAGGTGACGGTCTGCAGCGCGCCCGTGTAGTACGTGCTCGCCACGCCGTAGGACCCATACGCGCCGCCGTCGAGCAGCGACCGGAAATGCATTCCGGTGATCGACCCGTCGCGCTTCACACCCGTCCTGACCCACATCAACGTGGGATGGCGGCCGCGATGGCAGTAGAAAACCTCTTCCCGCGTCAGCGTGATCTTGACGGGACGGCCGGTGAGCATCGCGAGCTTTGCGACCGCGATCTCGTGGTTGAAGGGATCGCTCTTACCGCCGAAGCCGCCGCCGTTCGGCGTGGCGATGACGCGGATGCGTGCGGGCGCGAGCTCCAGCACCTGCGCCACCGCGCGATGCACGTAATGCGGTGTCTGTGTCGAAGTCCACAGCGTCAGTTTGCCATCGGGCGACCAGATCGCGACCGCTGCGTGCTGCTCCATCGGCAGATGCGTGCTGCCTTCGAAAAAGAACAGGTCCTCGCGGACGACGTCGCCTTCTGCAATCCCCGCGTCGGCATCGCCGAACTCGAGGTCGATGAGCTTGTGCAGGTTGCCGCCATCGCCGTAGTCATGAATGCGCGGCTCGGGATGCGCGACCGCTTCCTCGGCGGATGCGATCGACTTGAGTGGCTCGTAGACGACCTTGATCAGATCGAGCGCCGCAGTCGCGACCTCTTCGCTGGTGGCGGCAACCGCCGCGACCGGATCGCCGATGAACCGGACCTTGTCGACGCAGAGCGTGTGCTCGTCCTGCGAGACGGGAAGAATGCCGAAGGGAATCGGCAGATCCCGTCCGGTGAGTACGGCGTGGACACCCTCGAGGCTCGCCGCAGCCGCTGTATCGATCGAAACGATGCGCGCGTGCGGCTCCGTGCTGCGCAGGAGCTTGCAGTACAGCATTCTCGGAAACGCGAGGTCATCGGCGAATCGCGTCGTCCCCGTCACCTTCGCGACGGCGTCGACTTTGCGCAGGGCTTTGCCGATGATGTTGGAACGTTGGACAGATGGAACGTTGGGACGATTCTCACGTTCCATCTTTCCATCGTTCCATCCTTCAGTTGCCATACAACGACTCTCGACTGGGCTCCGCGATCTCCCCCCGCATCCGTGCCGCAGCCAGCTCCACCGCCTCATAGATCTTGATGTAGCCGGTACAGCGACAGAGGTTGCCCGCGAGGGCGTCCTTGATCTCGGCGCGCGTCGGTTTCGGATTGGACGCGAGGAGCGCTTCGGCCGCGAGCAGGAACGCGGGTGTGCAATAACCGCATTGTGCGGCCCCCAGATCGGCGAATGTCTCCTGCAGCGGGTGTAGCTTGCCGCCCTGGGCCATCGCTTCGACGGTGCGCACGCTACGTCCGGCGCATGCCAGGCCAAGCGCCAGACAGGAAAGCACCGGCGTGCCATCGAGCAACACGGTGCAGGTGCCGCACTCGCCTAATTCGCACCCGTGTTTCGTGCCGGTGAGACCCAGGTCTTCGCGCAGCACCTCGAGCAGCGTCTTATGTGGCGCGAATGCCACTTCAGTCAGCTCGCCGTTCACGACCAGCGCGATCTTGACCTTTGATTCGTTGCTCATGGACAGGACGTAATCTAGCTTTTGGGCAAGAAAGCGAGGGAACGATGGGAGGTTGGAGGGTTGGAACGTGCTTGCAGTCCCGAGTCTGGGTGTTGGTGTTTCTGTCCATCATTCCATCGTTCCATCTGACCGCCCAGGACTACCGCGCCCAAGCCCTCCGCATTCTGCACACCGTCCCGCTCATCGACGGCCACAACGACATCGCCGACGCGATTCGGGAGCGCGGTGGACTGGACTCCGTGAACTTCGCGGTCAACCAGCCCAAGCTGATGACGGACATTCCGCGCCTACGGTCGGGGGCGGTCGGTGGGCAGTTCTGGGCCGCGTACGTGCCGGTCACGACGATGGACTCCGGTCCGCATCCCGCTGTGTACGCACTCGAGCAGATCGACTTGATCCATCGGCTGTGCGCGCGCTACCCGAACGTGCTGGCGATGGCGACGACCGCCGCCGAGGTAGAACGAAACTTCGCTGCCAAGAGGATCTCATGTCTGATCGGTATCGAAGGCGGTCACGCGATCGAAAACTCCCTCGGCGCACTGCGGATGTTCTCCCGCCTCGGCGTGCGGTACATGACACTCACGCATTGGCGCAGCCTGGATTGGGCGGTGGCGTCGACCGATAGCGCGCGTCGCGGGTTGTCTGAGTTCGGCAAGCAGGTCGTGCTCGAGATGAATCGGGTGGGCATGCTGGTCGACCTCTCGCACGTCAACGACATGACGATGTCAGACGCGATTCACACATCGAAGGCACCGGTCATCTTTTCGCATTCGTCGGCGCGCGCGCTCACGAATCACGCGCGCGACGTCCCCGACTCGATCCTGCGGCTGATCCCGGCGAACGGCGGCGTGGTGATGGTGAACTTCAACCCCGGCTTTGTGTCCGAGGCAGTCCGAGTGTACGGCGACAGCATGGCGGAATGGGCCCGCCGTCTGCGAGCGGCGGGAGCCGATTCGGTTACGCGCGCGGATTCGATGCGCGCGTGGGAGTCACGGGCGCCCCACGCGACGCTCCAGCAAGTCGCCGATCACATCGATCATATCCGGCAGATCGCCGGTGTGGATCACGTCGGTATCGGCTCCGATTTCGACGGCATCACGGAAGTGCCCAATCGTCTGGAAGACGTCTCGAAATTTCCCGATCTGATCGCGGAGCTGCTGCGGCGCGGTTGGACCGAGGCGGACGTGAAGCAGGTGGCTGGACTGAATATCCTGCGGGTGATGCGTGACGCGGAGCGGGTCGCCACCGAGCTGAGGGGCCGGTAGCGCCCCCCCCTCAGCTCAGCGCAGTAGTGCGGTTACGGAGCTTTGGTGGAATCCCGCTGCGAGGAATCGCGGTGGTCCTGCCGTAGATCACGACGGTCCTGACGGACGTCACGTCGATCAGAGCGCCGGTCGCGCCGGTCGCTACGCAGGTCCCGACGGTCCTGACGGATGTCGTGCGTTTCCTGACGCGCCGCGGTCGTGTCGCCCTGTCGCAGATCCTGACGGCGGGCGCGCACGTCCTGATGAATGTCGCGGCGGTCACTGCGCATGTCACGGCGATCGCGGCGAAGGCCGCGCCGGTCGTGACGAACCTCATGGCGATCTCTTGCGGTATCATTGGGCTGCTGCGCACGCGCCGCGGCGGGCACGCCGAGGGCGAGCGCCAGCAACGCGGCGACGATAGTGCGGTTTCTCATGACTAATACCTCGAGAAGTTGGAGTCCTGGTTGAGACGCCAGGTGGACGAGCGCGTTAATCGCTCCAGCGAGTGGGACCGTGGCAACGTGACAGACGTCACGCGCACGGCGGATACTAGCTAGATGACCTGAACGATCTTGAGACCGCCAAGCCCAGCTGCAATGATGAGATACCGGGACAGGTAGGCGACGTGATTCACCGATTGCAGGTTATTGAAGCGCAACCGGCCCTGCATCGTGATCGTCTGGGGTGTCTCAGATCCCGTCGCAGAGAAGATCTGGCTCCCCTGCGCGAGATAGACTCCGGCTTCGCCATTCGAGATGAACATCAGATCTTGATCGATGGCGACCGCATTCGTCACCACCACGCTGGGACTCAAAGCCAACGAGTCTGGATTCGGTCGAGGCATTGAGCCCAAGAGGGCTCCGGTCGATGCGCTGAGCACCTGTACTCCGCTGTCGCCGGCAGCGATGAACGCCTTGCCACCCACCAGCACCGCCTGCGACTTTGACTGCGCAATGTCGGCGCCCTTGAAGGGAAAGTGCCCGACCAAGCTCATGTCGCTCTCATTGTAGACTGAGATCACACCCGGCGTGCCCTGCACCACAACGACCTTCCCGCCGCCGACGGTAACCCAGCGCGCGTCGTGCAGCGGGATCGAGCTCGTAATCGTGAACAGCGCCGGATCGATGACGAACAAGCTGCCGGCGTCACCGGACGTCGCGTAGGCGTGGGTTCCCGATGCCACGCTGGTCGCGACGAAACTGCTCAACGCGGTGCGGTGATTGCCCGCCAGCACGAGGTTATTCCCCAGGAGCTGCATGACCTCGAAAACGGCTGGCGATGCGAACCCCGTATCACCCGTCGCCTCGGCCGCGTAGACGTTCGGGCCGGAGGCCGTGACCGCACTGACGTCGGTGTTCTGGAAGATCGCTTCCGACACGAGCGTAGGGTGCAGCTGGTTCGAAATGTCGATGACGTCGATGCCACCGAGATACGCATTCCCGGCCATGTTGTAACTGACGATCGCGAGAGTCCCGACGATCTCAACTGAGGTCGCTTGCAAGGTCTGGCCGCCGACGATCGGCGACGCAACCTCGGCTCTGAGCTTGAGTTGATACGAGGTCATGCTCGCGGCGGCGCTGCGCCCGATAGACGGCATCAGAATCGGCGCCGAGGGATAGCCGACGTGGGCGCTATCGATCGGCACGGAGTCACTCAAATACGTGACCCGCGCCGCCAGCGCACCGGCGTCGTTGATGATCGAAATGCGACTGTTCGATTGGTTGCCCGGACCTGTCGCGTCTGTGCACGACAGGAGCAGCAACACGAATGCTGTTCTGGCTACCCTCATGAGCCTGGCCTCCCCCCCTAATGCCTTGAGAGGGATCTGGAAAAGCAATGGCGACCATCACCCGCTTGATTGTGATGACCGTTCCCGCGTATCAAAACCCGCGTTCCACGCCTATCGCGATGCCGCGCCGGGAGAGCACTGGTCGCGAGCGAATCACACTGGCGTCGAGCCGCAGCGTCAGACCGCTGGCCGCGTTGTACCGAATGCCGGCCACTCCGGTCACCGTTTGGAGCGATTGAACGAGCGCTCCCACGAGATAGCTCTCGCGTCCCGCACCGCCCAGCAGCCAGGCGCTCGTCCGACGCGAGAATCCACGCGTGGCGCGCAGTGTGAAGGCGCCATCCGTGCGCTTCGATGGATTGCGAGAGAGGGCGACGCGCAGGTCCCAGGTGACGCGCGCGACTTCACTTGTGAGATGCGGGATCACGATGTCGACGGGGCCAGGAACGTAATTCCAGCGACGGTATTCGATGCCTGCGGACGTTCGCTTGGCGACAAGTGCTGACGCGTCAGCCTGCCAGGTGTTCTTGGGACTGAAGAACGGACGTCGTGATGTCCCCGCCTCCGCCGAAAGCCAGAGCCGCTGACTGGGATGAATCACGCCGCCGAGCCGCTCCATCACGTCGGTCCTGCCGAAGCGACCTAACACTTCACCCGCCATCCAGCCGGCGTGACCGCGCGATCCCGAGAGCGTGAGCTGCGCGCCCGCGGTCGACCAATCCTGACTTGCGGTGACTCCTTCGTACGAGCTCCACGCGGCAATGCGGACACTCTGCGCATGAACCGGCTTCGCGATACACAGCAGCAGCAACGCCGCGACGCTCGGCTTCCCGAAGCCTTTGCGCGCCATGTCGCCCCAGACGTGCGCGCGCTTCCACATCTTCGCGAATGCCTTGAGGCGCCACCACACCGTGCACTGCCGATAACCGAAGTTCTCGAGCATTGCGAATAGGAGCAGCCGACAAAGATCGGAGAAGCGGCGATAGCGGCGGAAGCTCACTTCCTCGAGGACAACCGCCCAGATCGAGAGCAGCATTCCGTATCCCCACGCGACCAGCACGAAGAGCAGCGCGAACGAAACGTTCACGAGCCCGAACACGAGTCCGAGCACAGTGATCACGTAGCCGAGCAGCTCGACGACGGGGGCGAGCATTTCGCCGAACGCGTAGAACGGCATCGCCAGGAAGCCGATCCGGCCGTAACGCGGATTGAACAGCATGGTCTTGTACTGCCACATCGCCGCGATGAGACCGCGGTGCCACCGTTCCCGCTGGCGCGACAGGATCTTCAGCGATTCGGGGACTTCGGTCCACGCCACGGGGTCGGGAATGAACGGCATTTCATACTTGATCTTGTTCGTCCGCAGGTACCGATGCATCCGCACGACGAGATCGAGGTCTTCGACGATGCTGCTCGTTTGATAACCGCCGACGGCCATGACGTATTCCTTGCGGAAGAGACCAAAGGCGCCGGAGATGATCAGATTGCCGCCCAGTCGATTCCATCCCAGCCGCCCGAACAGAAACGCGCGCAAGTACTCGACGACCTGAATGCCGGGCAGTGGATGCGTCGAAACGCGCGCATCGCTGACGCGGCCATCCTTCACCGCACAGTTGTTCGCGACGCGTACCGTGCCGCCCACGGCCGCGATCTGACGCCCCAGTAGGAAAGGTCGCGTGAGCCGCAACAGGGCGTCGGGCTCGATGAGTGTGTCCGCATCGACGGCGATCACCAGCGGAAAGCGACTGGCGTTGATGGCCGCGTTCAAAGAGTCGGCCTTGCCGCCATTCTCTTTGTCCAGCACCAGCAAGCGCGAGCGCGAGCGCGAGCGGTACAGCGCCCGCAACGGCTTCGTGGGGATCGTCTCGGGATAGATGCGCGGGATTTCATAGAGATCGAAGGCGTGTCGCAGCTGCTCCAAGGTGTCGTCGCGCGAGCCGTCGTTGACGACTACCACCTCGTAATTGCGATACTCGAGCGTAAGGATCGCGGTCACGCTCGCTTCGATCGTGGCGCTTTCGTTGTAGGCCGGCACGAGAATGGTGATCGGCGGCAACGCATCGCTCTGCATGAGCCGCTGGAAATCTTCGTCTTCGGCGAGTCGGGTCTGCTCCCAGATCTCCGGGATCGACAGAATGAGCAGCAGCGCATAGAAAGAATTGAGGACGAGGAAGTACACGAGAATCGTGACGTCCGTCGTTCCCACCACGGTGCCCAGGACACTCATGCGGCGAACTCTGCCAGCGCCTGAGCCGGCAGCCCCAGGACCAGCTTCGCCACCGCCCGCGCGTTCACATCTGCGCCGACTTCGGCTTCGAGCAGTGCGTTGCGCCCGCCGGCCGCGAAGCGCATGAGCGCGAGCGCCCCGCGCAAGCGTACCCACCACACGTCGTCGCGCAGACCTGCTTTGAGCAGCGGCAGCGTCGACGCGTCGGCGATCATGCCGAGCGAGCGCATGGCCTGCGCGCGGACCTCCCAGGCCGGGTCGGTCGCGAGCCGCTTCAGCGCCGCTACCGACTCCCGATGCGGGAAGTTGCCAAGCGCGCGAGCTGACTGGACCCGAACCTCCCGATCGTGGTGCGTCGCCAGCGCGGTGAGACGCTCGCGCAAGGCGGGCTCGCCGAGCCGGCCGGCAAACTCGGCGAGCCGCGGCAGGGCGGGGTCTTCGGATCGCCGCAACCTCTTCTGGAGATGGTCGACGACGATCGGTCGCGAGCGGCGCAGCATCGCGGCGTAGTACGCCTGCACGGTCGGCGCGAGACGCGGCAACCGGTCGAGAGCCGCGAGCGTCAGGGCGCTGTCCTCCATGCGCTCCAGCGACGCGACTGCCGCGACGTGCACGGCGGGATGAGGATCGTTGACGAGCCGCAGGAGACGAGCCGTGTCGCGCGGCATAGCCACGACGCTGAGGAAGCGCGCGCATTCCAGACGCTTCCACCAACGCGCCGAGCCGCTGTTGGTGCGGACGATCCGCGCCCACAAGTTGTGCTCGAGCGCTCCGGCGAGCTGCCGCCAGCGTTCGCCCGGCACGCGCGCCGACCAGCTCACCAGGGCATCGATCGCCAGCGGGACGGGAAGACGTGCCAATCCGACGAGGACACCCGCGAGGGGAGTCGTTCCCGCCGCCCAGCGCCGCATCGAGGCGTCGACTGCCTGGCGACGAGGATTGAGCCGCGTGCTCCGACGCAGCCGGAACCAACGGTTCAGGATGATCAGCACGATCAGTGCCGCCAGCAGGCCGCCCTGCACGATCGCGACGACGATGAGAAAGTGGCGGGCGCTCATCTACCCACCCAGCGCCGGATCTTTTCGAGCGCCACGCGCAGGCTCATGGGCTTCACCATGTAGTCCATCGCGCCCGCTTCGAGTCCCCGCAGTTGCTCGGTCTCGCTGCCATGGACCGTCGTGAAGACGACACGAAACTTCCCAGGGAACTCCTGCTGCAGCGCATCGAAGATCGAATAGCCGTCGAGCGCGGGAAGATCCACGTCGAGCAGCAGCAATGGCGACGTGCCGCGCGTGTTCATGGTGCGGAGCATGTCCAACGCTTCGCGGCCGTTGCGGAAATGGACGAACCGGTATCCGCGAGCCTCGAGGCCGAATGTCAGCAGCTCTGCGAGCGTCGGGTCGTCTTCGACGACGATGACCTCTGGGACATCACTGAGATCCTGTGACTCGGTGGCCGCCGCCGGCGAAGGCTTGGCGGGGGCGATAGGAGGAAGCGGCGGCGCGGCGAGGGGCTGTTTGGTGAATAGCGCCGCGGCCAGGCGACGAACAAACGCCCGCGCAGCTTGGCCGCGATCTCCGCTGCCGTTGGCCGGCCGTTCGAGCCACTGCTTTGCCGCGTTTTCGAGCTCGGCGGCGACGACACTGGCCTGAGGGAATCCGAAGGATCCAGCGGAGCCGCGGAGGCGGTGGGCGTCGCGCCGCAGCGCCTCGATCGCCTCGGTGTCGTCGCCGGCCGCTATCAGCCGTTCGGCCAGCTCGGCGATTGCACCCAACTGGTCGCGGGCTCCTTGCAGGTACTCGTCTCGTACTCCGGGCGGGAGCCCGAAGTCGTCGACCCCCCCCTCCTGGCTCACGGGGTCCAAGATATAACTAGCTTGTTCTTCGACCTAATGACCGAGCACGCCGTGGGGCTGTGCGCGACCTGCCGATGGGTGCGGATGGTGACGAATCGGCGCGGATCGGTGTTCTACCGCTGCCTGCGTGCCGACGATGATCCCCGCTTCGTCCGTTACCCGCCGCTTCCCGTGATCACATGCCCGGGGTACGAACCGCCGGACCCGGGGCAGTCGCCGTCTTCTGCCGAAAGCCCAATGCAATCGTGACGAGGGCGAGAGCGTCCAGCACTTCGGCGACGATGTGTGCAAACAAGAAGTGCGTCACGCCGGCGTGGTAAGTGATGTACGACAGCTCGGCGAGGACGAACAACAGGAATCCGTTGTTCCGGGTTTTGAGCGACAGCCAGAACCCGATCACCATCAGTGTGCTGTGAATGAATGAATGCGGAATGCGGCATGGCTTCCATAAAGGAACCAAACGGCGCCGCGACTTCTTCGTCCTGGAGCAGAACCGCGAGCCAGAGCATCAGAAGGTCCGGGTTCAAGTCGCTCACAACTTAATAACCGCGGCTTCTCTTACCGGCCGGGGGGTCGGCCTCTAGGACGCGCAGGCCGGTCCCCCCTCCCCCCTCCCCCCTCCCCCGGGTATTTCCCTAGGGCGAATTCCGTGCCGGACTGGTCCGCGAGTCGTATCCTCATGTTTTTGATGCCGGTTAACGTGGTTGGAGGAGGCGTTTGTGAGCTTCCTCACTTGCAGATTGCCCACTGGTCATTCACTTTGGTCCCGCGTCGCGTATCTCGTTAGGAGAAAGGCACTTTGCAAATGCAGCAGTTCTTCTTTCGGCATTTCGAGCGCACGCTGGTGCTCCTCCTCGTCGCGTCCCTGCTCGCCATCAACTGGGTGGTCGAGCAGAAGTTCGCGTTTCTCAGCTTCTACTATCTGCCGATTATCCTGGCGGGCTTCTACGGCGGCCGCCGGTTCGCCGTCGTCGCCGGACTGTTCATTGCGTCCCTCGTCCTCTTCTTTCAGGCGACACAGGGGTTGGGCATGGACCCCGGGCTGACGCAGGACGCGCTGATGCTGCTGATTCCGTGGGGCGGCTTTTTGATTCTCACCGGCTACGTCGTCGGGGGACTCGCTGAACAGCGCGCGGCCCGCCTCGCAGACCTGAAGAACGCCTATCTCGCGACACTCGAGGTGCTGACCTTCCACATCGAGTCGGCGGACCGACATCAGGAAGGCCACTCGACGCGCGTCGCGGAGCTCAGCGGTGCGATCGGCGTCGAGCTGAAGCTCACCGAGAACGAAATCGAAAACCTGCGCATCGCTGCATTGCTGCACGAGGTGGGCACGGCGGATCAGCGGTTGCTCCGTCTGCTCTCCCGCTCCGTCACGGACGAAACGCTCGCTGTAGCGCGCGCGTTACGCGGCGCGGCGCAGATCATCGCCGAGTACTCGCATTATTACGAGATCGTCGGCGACGACTGGGATATCGAAGCGTTGCCGATGGCGGTTCCGGTGAAAGTGCTCGCGGTCGCCGATGCGTTCGAGA
>DATGVZ010000017.1:0-3101 GCA_035299765.1 Gemmatimonadales bacterium | reverse complement strand
CATGCGCGCGAGATCTTCGTCCTGCTGACGCACTGCGTCGATCGGAAGCGCCGTGTACTCGATACGCCGGCCTGACGCCTCACTGATTGTCGCGGCTGCCGTCGCGCTCGTCAGCTCGTCAGACGCGATCTCGATTCGCCTTCCGAGGAAACTCCCACGGCGCTCGATGACGAGGGCGTTGAACTGCGCGATATCCGCGAGCGCGATTTGTTGTAGACGACGCGTCGCCGGCAATGCCATCGCGATGGACCCCTTTGCGATGCCGGCTGCCATCCAGTCTGCGAGAAAGTTCTCCATGAAGAAGACCGGCGCGACGATCGTGAACGGCACGCCCGACCGCCGTATCTCCTTCTCGACCTCGAACTTGCTGTCGAAATGCGGGACGCCTGTCGCCCGGTCGGCGCCGGCCACCGACGAATAGACGAGATGCGAGACCCCCACGGCCGACGCCGCACGCACGATGTTGATGCCCTCGCGTGTTTCCGTTTTATCACCGCCCTCGAACGGCGTAGACATGGCGAAGACGGTATCGACGCCGCGTGCGGCGCGCTCGAGACTTGCCTGATCATCGAAGTCCCCGGTAACGATCGTGACCCCGCGCGCCGCGAGGGCTGCGGCGCCAGCCGACTCTGGCTTCCTCGTCAGCGCGCGAATCGAGTGCCCGCGGGCGAGCAGTGCGCGCACCAGATGGCCGCCCTGCTTCCCTGTCGCGCCGGTCACGAGCACCTTCAACTTGCTGGTCATGGGCGTTCTCTAATTCGGGTTATGGATGAACCTGTGAGCCGAAGCCCAAGTCGAGGCGGACCGACTCCATGACCCAGAAGGTCGTGCTGGCGGTAAAGACATCGGCGGCGGCGCCTCGGTGAGATTGCAGATGTAAACCGGCGCCCAGCCTGCGTTGACGATGTCGATTAGCATCAACGTGTCGTGATCGGGCAGGTGCATGTAGATGTTGTCCGGAGAATGATTGCTCCCCAGCCACGCGAGGTCGATGCGCTCTCCGCCGATTTGGAGCGTGCGACTGTCCTGGAACGTTTCCTCCGGCGCCGGCCGTGCCGGATCGTTGTCACGTATCAGGAGGCGCCGCGTTTCCTCATGCCCGATGCGCACGACTTTCTTGCCGAACAAAGACGACGCGCCCCCATGATCGGCGTGGTGATGCGAGTACACGAGGTGCGTGACCTTGTTGCTCACGCCGTTCTCGGCGGCAATCTGGTCCACCGCGCGCTGGATGTTCCGACCGATCGTTGGCGGCGCGTCGAGCAGTACGACGCCATCGCGCGTCGTCAAGAAGGCCGACTGGTAGACACCGTCCGTGATCCAGTAAAGGTTTCGCTCGACGCGGCCGACGTAGTATCCCTGCTCGTTGAGAGCGGGACCGAGCGCCGACTTCGGGATCCGTGCGTAGTCAGGCAGCGACATGTCTTCTCCGTTGTATCAGTGACGTCGAGGCGCGTTCTTGCGCGACGACACGAGTTACCGCAGCCGCTCGGCCGTGAAGGCCCCGATGGCGCTGAGTGCCTGTCGAGCAGCGGTGAACCCGCCTACATCGGCGACGAATCCATGCGGCATTCCCATCCATACGTCCAGCGCGGCGTCGACACCCGCCGCGACGGCGCGCGCCACGTAGCGGCACGAGTCGTCGAGCAACACTTCGTCGTCTCCAACGTGCACGCGCATTGGAGGCAGGCCGCTCAAATCACCGTACAGAGGCGAGGCCAGAGGATTCTTCGGATCGGTCTCACCCAGATAGGAGGCGACGAGCCCGGCAGCCTGGGACTTGGTGAAGTACGGATCGGCTTCCGCTCGTGTCGCGAAGCTCTCGCCTGTCAGCGCGAGGTCGGTCACCGGCGAGATTGCCACCGCGCCGACGGGAGCAATACCACCTGTGTGGGCTTGCGCGCAAGCGATCGATAGCAGCACCAGCGCCAGATTGCCTCCGGCCGAGTCGCCGGTCACGGCGATCTTCCTGATCCCCTCGTCAACCAGTCCGCGATAGCATGCCTCGACGTCCTCAACCGCAGCAGGGAAGGGATGCTCAGGAGCGAGCCGATAATCGGGTACGAAAGCATTAGCTCCAGCGCTCGAAGCGATGTGGCCGACGAAATTCCGGTATGCGCTGGCGGTTCCCAAGTTGAACCAGCCGCCATGCACGTGAATGATCGCCGCGTGCTTTCGCGGGCGCGCCGGTTTCGCCCACAAGCCGGAGATCCCTCCGACGGTATCGGCTTCGAAGGCCACGCCTGCCGGAACCGCGACTCGCTCCATGATGCCGTCGAACGGACCGCGGGCAGCCGTTCCTGCGAGCTTACCTTTCACCGCTGCGACGCTCGCTCGTAGAGCGGTCGCCGCGAGGGAATCCTCCTGGCTGAGCGGATGGACAGCCAGCCAAGGCTGTTTGAGAATCATAGTTGGTGTGGAATCAGTCGGTCGGACAGGGCCCGCCGGCGGCCGCCCATTCCTTGAACCTGGCGACGAACTCGTCGTGCGGTACCGATACGGGTGACCGCGCGCCACCCGGGTTCCAGCCCCAGAGCACCAGTTTGTCCTCGCTGACGTGCGTGATCAGCGCGGCGAAGTCGCGCCCGCCGTTGCGCTGCTCGTCCTTGATCGTCTCACACAGCGCGCCCGGCGAGAGGCCGATCCACGCCATCTTGTGGTCCGGCGACGGCAGCCCCCAATGCGGCGCCCCTGGCGGCGCGTGCGGACCATAGCTCGCGGGCGGATTGGATTCGCCGTGACAGGTCGCACAGGGCAGGCCCGGAGCCCCGCGGCCCGCCGGACCGCGCGCCACCGCCATCGTATGCGGGAGGCCGGCGTCGAACTGCAGTGGCGCATCGCCGGGGATATGACAGTTCTGGCAGCGCGGGTGCTGGAGTACCTGTTGCACGGTACTGAAGGCGGCGAGAGCCCGGGCACGATCCGGCGTGCTGGAGCGTCGGTAGGCGGCCAGCGCTACCGCCAGCGCGGCGGCGATCAGGAAGGCGCGCGTGGGTCCCTCCATCATGCATGCAGTCGCAGCGGCAACTCGCGCAGCCGCTGACCCGTCAGCCTTGCCACCGCGTTGGCCACAGCGGGAGCGATGTGTGGCACCGCCACTT
>DATGVZ010000016.1:0-20364 GCA_035299765.1 Gemmatimonadales bacterium | reverse complement strand
TCACCCTGAGGTGATGCTCGCGACCAGCGTGCGGCACTGGGTGGTCGTGCCGACGACGCCGGCCCGTGTGCCGCCCGCTGGTGGGCCGGGCGGGCCCGGGGGCGGGCAGGGCCCGCAGACCGGCCCGACGCAGACCAAGCTCTTCAAGTCCACGGACAAGGGGCTCACCTGGCACGAGATCTCGGGCGGCGGGCTGCCGCGCCTCACCGGCCGCACGTCGGTCGCGATCGCGATGAACACCAACGCGCAGCGCATGTTCTTGATCGGCAACTTCGGGCTGTACCGCTCCGACGACGGCGGCACCACCTGGCGACAGATGGACGCGGCGGACAAGCGCATCGCCAACGGCCAGGGCGGCTACAACTGCGGCGTGTACGTCGATCCGAAGAATCCCGACGTCGTCTACACCATCAACACATCGAGCTACAAGTCCACCGACGGCGGCAACACCTTCACGGGCTTCAAGGGCGCGCCCGGCGGCGACGACCCGCAGCAATTGTGGATCGATCCCACCAACGGCCAGCGCATGCTGATGGGCGTGGATCAGGGCGCGATCGTGACACTCGACGGCGGCAACACCTGGAGCTCGTGGTACAATCAGTCGACCGACCAGATCTATCACATCGCGGTCGACAACTCCTATCCCTACTGGGTCTACGGCTCGCAGCAGGACGCGGGCGCCATTCGCACGCGCAGCCGCGGCAACCTCGGCGCCATCACGCCGCTCGACTGGAACCCAGTGTCGGGCTGGGAGTGGGGCACCACGATTCCCGATCCCTTGAATCCCAACATCGTCTACGCGAGCGGCTCGGGGATCTTGAAGATCACGTATCCCAGCGAGCAGTGGATCAACGTCAGTCCCAACGTCGATCCCAACTTGTACGGCCGCACCACCATCTCGCAGCCGTTGGCGTTCGCGCCGTGGAATCCACATGAGTTGATCGCAGCGTTCCAGTTCTTGATGGCCACGACGGACGGCGGCGTGCATTGGACCAAGATCTCACCCGATTTGGGATTCCCGGCGGGTGCCACGATCCCGCCCGACTCGCTGCGCGGTCGCGGCGCGCCGGGCACGCCCATCGGCGGCGCCATTCAGTCGATGGCCTTGTCCACCGTGAAGCGTGGCGTGATCTGGGTCGGCACCCAGAACGGCCTGATCAAGCTGACGACGGACGAGGGCAAGACCTGGAACGACGTCACGATTCCCAACCTGCCAAACCCCACCCGGGCCGACGTGCTCGCGATCGAAGCGTCGCACTTCGATCCCGCCACGGCGTACGCGGTGGTCGATTTGCACAATACGGGCGACTACAAGCCCTACGTCTATCGTACGCGCGACTATGGCAAGACCTGGACGGCTATCGTGAGCGGCTTCGCGACCGATCAGCCGACCGGCAGCTTCGCGCGCGTGGTGCGCGAGGACACGAAGAAGCAAGGCCTGCTGTTCGCGGGCACCGAGAGCAGCATGTACGTCTCGTTCGACGACGGCGACAACTGGCAATCGCTGCAGCTCAACCTGCCCAACACGTCGTATCGCGACATGGTCGTGAAGGGCAACGACCTGGTGGTCGGGACCTACGGGCGAGGCATTTGGGTATTGGACGACTTCTCGCCGCTGCGCCAGATCGCGGTGACGACCGCGAGCGAGCCAGTGCATCTCTTCGCGCCGGGCGACGCAGTGCGCGTCCGTCGCAATGTCGGCGCCGACACACCGTTCCCGCCCGAGGTGCCGCACGCGCTCAATCCACCCGACGGCGCCCTCATCTATTACTACCTGGCTGCGGAGCCCGCGGGCGAGATCACGCTCGACGTGCTCGATGCCACCGGGACGGTCGTGCGTCACCTGTCGAGTGCGCCCATGACGCCGGTGAAGGAAGCAGCGCAGCCGCCCGAGCCCAATTTCTGGATCTTCCCACCGTCGCCGTTGCCGAGGGACGTGGGGACGAACCGGGTGAACTGGGACCTGCGCACCGACGACCCGCCGGCGTTCTCACACAGCTACGAGATCAACGCCAATCCGGGGCTCACGCCGTCTTCGCCTGAAGGCCCGCTCGTGGCGCCCGGTGTGCACACGATCAGACTGACGGTCGCGGGCAAGAGCTACACGCAGCCGATGACGGTGACCAACGATCCTCGCTCGCCCGCGAGCATCGCGGACATGCGCGCGCAGGCGGCGCTGCAGTCGATGATCATGGCGGCGATGAAGGAAGCGTGGGACGGCTACGGCCAGGTCGCGGCGATGCGCGCGTTGCTGGCAGCCGATACGGCGGTGGCCGCTGCCAAAGCGTTCGACTCGACGCTCGCCGCGGTCGGCGGCAATCCCGAGGGCAGAGGTGGGTTCGGTGGCTTCGGCGCCCCTCGTCCCGCGCCGACGTTCGTGAGCGTAAACGGCAACCTCACCAGCCAGCTCAACGGGCTCGAGAACGGCGACATGGCGCCCACACCCGCGATGCAGGCCGCCTACGTCGCCGCGTGTAACAATCTCAAGTGGGCGGTGACGACGTGGACCACGCTCAACGGCGCGCCGCTCGTAGCGCTAAACGCGACGCTGGCACAGAACAGCATGAAGCCAATTCCAGCAGCGCCGCCGACCGTTCGAGCACCGGTTTGTGTCATGAGATAACTGGGTGCGCGCTACTCTTGCGTCTTCCCGAGAGCCTCCGCCGCCGCCCGCCGCACTGCGGGATCGCGGTCGTTCAAGGCCCGCGTCAGCCCGGGAATTGCGGCCACGACGTGCATGTCGCCCAAGCCTTCGACCGCGGCGAGGCGGACGTCCTTGTCGTCGTCGCCCAGCCGGTCCGCCAACGCCTGTACCGTAGCGAGATCGCCGATGTGGGCGAGCGCTCTGGTGGCGTGACGGCGCAGCTCTCGGTCCGGCGACGTCGTCGCCCGCACCAGCGCGGTCGGCGCCTTGCTCACGTCGTCGAGGTCGCCGATGGAGTTCGCGGCGGCGCGCTGCACGTCCACGTCGGCGTCGTTCAGTGCCCCAGCCAGCGGGTCGAGCGAGCGCCCCAGGCTCAGGTTGCCCAAGGCGCTGGCGCATTCGCGCCGCACCTCCGCATCGGGGTCGTTGAGGAGCAACCCCTCGAGCGGCGCCACCGCGGACCGCTCGTGCAGGTCGGCGAGCGCGCTGACCGCCGCCCGCCGCACCGCGTCGTTGCGGTCGGTGAGCGCGCCCACCAACGCGGCGCCGACGCGCGGGCTCTTCATCCGTCCCAACGCCTCGGCGGCCGTGGCCCGCGTCACGGGATCGGCGTCGCGCAGCAGCGGCAGGACGTCCTTCGCGTAGCTGGCGTCCTCGAACTGACCCAATGCCCAGGCACTCCCGAGGCGCACGCGCGGCGACGTGGAATGCACCGCGCCCTGCAACGCCGGCGCGGACGCGGGATCCTGGATCTCGCCCAGCGCCCACGCGGCCATGGCCGCGGCTCCCGTCGCCGTATCTGCCAGCCGGCGCTCGAGCGAGCCCCTCGTCTCGTGCCGCTCGCCCACGCCCGCCGCGTAGGCGGCGCTCTCGCGAATCCGCGGCGACGGACTGTCGAGTAAACGCCCGAGCACGTCTGTGGAGACGGCGCTCTGACCCAGCAGTTTCGCCGCGACGCGGCGTACGCACTGGTTGTCGCTGCCGAGCGTCGCGACCAGCAGTGACACCGCCCGGGGATCGGTGATGCGTCCGGCCAGGGAATCCTTCGCGCCCTGGACGTTGGGTGCGTCGTCGAATCGGCCCAACCGGCCGGGTTCGCTGCCCATCCAGAAGTTGCCGAGTTGGTCCCCGATCAGATCGCAGATCACGGGATCGGTGCGGGCGAGGGCGGTGAGCAGGGTCGCCACTCGAGCGGAGTCGGCGCCGGCTCGGCCGGGGCCGCCCGCGGTGCCGTACACCGTCGCGCGGGAGGCGTGAGCCGTGAGGCCGACCGCGGTGGCGCCGCCCACCGCCGCCAGCGACAGGGCGAGCACGTGCAGGGCGCGCATCATGGATCCTGTCCCAGGGCTTCGGCCGCGGCGCGGCGGACTTTGGGATCGGGCGACTGGAGTGCCGCCTGCAATGCTTGTCGGGCGGCCGGGTCGGCGATGTGGCCGAGGGCTTCGGTGGCGGCCTCGCGCACGTCGCTTCTGGGGTCGTCAATCAAGCGCCGCAGCGCGGGAATCGCGGCGATCACCGAGCGCTCGCCGGCGAGCTGGGCGGCGCGCTGGCGCACGTCGGCGTTCACATCCTTCATCAGGTTCAACAGGGTGGCCTCGGCGATCGGCGCCTTGAGATCGCTGAGCGCGCCCAGCGCCGCTTCCCGGACGTCGGCGTTGCCGTCGCTCAGCGCCTCGGTGATGACGGCTGCGCCGCTCTGCTCGCCTAGGTTGCCCAGCGTGTGCACGACGGCGCTGCGCACGTCGGACGACGGATCGTGAATCAGACGGGCGATGGCACTGCCCGCCGAGCGGGCGTGGAGGTGATCGAGCAGATCGACCGCTTCATGACGCACGCCGGCGTCGGGGTCATCGAGGAGGGCCGCGACTGACGCGGTGGGCACGCCTCGATCCCAGCGCGACAAAGCGCCGAGCGCATTGTGCTTCACGTCTGCAACGGGGTCCCTGAGCAACGCGGCGATCGGACCGATCGCTCTGGGGTCTTCGAGGTCCCCGAGCGCGTCGGCCGCCGCCGCGCGCACGTCCGCGTCCGAGTCCGCGAGCACGGCGATCAAGGGCTGCACGGCGCGGAGATCGCCCAGGTGTCCGAGCGATTGCACGGCCGCGCGGCGCACGCCGGCGTTCTCATCTTTGAGACGGCCGATCAGGGCCAGGACCACCGTCGTGTCCTGGTTCGAGGGCGCGGCCGCCGCTTTGCGCGCGACGACGGGCCCGGCTGCGCTCTGGGTCGGCGTTGCCGTCGTCCCAGTCGTCGTCACGGACGCGACTCCTTGGGACACGCGCGGCGCGGCCGCGATCGTCAATGCCACACCGAACGTTGCGGCGACGGCCCAGCCGCGCCGCGAGGCGGCGCTCGAGGGCAGGCGTCCGTCGAGCAGGCGCGAGATGCGCGAGACGAGCAGCGAGCGCCGTTCGGCCAGGCCCGCCACCGGCACGCCCAGGGGCGACGCCTGAATCCATTCGGCCACCGTGGCCAGACACTTCGCGAGGGAGACCGCCGATCCGGTCTGTTGCATGGCCCACTCGTCGCTCAGGTATTCAGCCGTCGTTTCGAGCTCCCGGCGTGCGAGCCGGTTGAGCGGCTGGAAGAAGAAGAGACGCTCGATCAGACTGGCGCCCGCGAGCCACAAGGAATCGCGCCGCGCCAGATGCGCCAGCTCGTGCGCCAGCATGCTGCGCTGTTGCTCGGCGCCGAGCTCGGTGAGCGCCAGCTCCGGCACACAGATTTCGGAGAGGCCCAGGGCTACGGGACTGGAGATGGTCCGGGCCATGGTGAGGTAAACGCGGCGCCGGTATCCGGTGGTGCGCTGCAGGTCGGCGAGCGTGACGGCGAGCGGTCCGTCGCTCACCGGGTGGCGGTCGGCGAGGCGACCGACCAGGATCAGCCGTCGCGCGACGTAGTAGAGCGACGACGCGAGCGCGACAAAGCCCCACAGCAGCACGACAACCAACGGCAGCGTTGGTGCGCGAGAGACGGTCGCACCGCTCGATTGCTGTGCGGGGGATTGCGTGTCCTCGTCGTGCGCCGGGTTACCGGCGGGCGCCAGCGGCTGGCTCAGGGGGGCCGCCTGGGGCAGTGCGGCGACGGACAGCGTCACCGCCGCGGGCGTGGACAGCGCAAGGCGCGACTGGATCGTACCCGTTACGAGCCCCGCGAGCAGTGCCACCTTCCAGAGCAAGTCCGAGGCCGCAGGCTGGAGGCGCCAGCGCCGGATCGCGAACCAGGCAACACCCAAGAGCACGGTGCTATGGATCAAGTATGTGAGAAGCCACGCGAGCAGGCTGGAGGCGAGAGGGGTGTTCATTGGGACTCCGGGGCGCTTGTTTCGACGCGCTCGATCATGTCGCGGATCTTGGCGATATCACCCGGGCTTATGTCTTCGCCCGAGAGCAGGTGCTGGACCAGGGCGGTGACGTCGCCGTCGAACAGGCGCTCGGTCAGCTCACCGACCATCGAGTGCTGCACCTCCTGTTCGGTCACCGCGGCGCGGTAATGGTACTGGCGCGCCTGGGCCCGCCGCGTCACGACGCCGCGGCGCTCGAGGCGCGACAGCATGGTGGCGACGGTGGTCTGGGCGAGCCCGCGCTCGGCGTGCAGGGCCTCCCAGATGTCTTGCACCGTCGCTTCGCCCTTGTCCCAGATGACCCGCAGGATCGCGAGCTGCAGCTCAGTGAGTTGATGACGCTCCGGCATACGTGGCCTCAGGGTTGATCTACAGTAGTAGATTTACATGTGTAGTTTATGATTGTCAAGGAAGGCGTGCAACCGGGCTCGATCGCGCCGAACTCCGGCGGCTCCGGAACCTGGCGGGCCTACTTTTTACAGCGTCTTCAAAAACGCTACCAGCGCAGCCCGATCCCCAGCCGGTAGCGCGCGAAAGAGATCGCGCGCCTTCGTCGCCTCTCCACCGTGCAGCTCGACTGCCTGCTCCGCGGTAGAAGCTCGGCCGTCGTGCAGGAACCGCTTCTTCAAATGCAACCCCATCAACGGCTCGGTCCGGAATTCAGTCGGGGTCGCGAGCGCCAGACAAATGTCCCCAAGGTCCGGACCCATATCGTGCAGCAGCAGATCGGTGTACGCGGCGACCTTCTTGTACCGCAATGCCGCGATCGGGCTGTCACCCGTGGTCAGGACGGGGCGATGACAGCGCGCGCAGCCAACCCGGACAAACACGTCGCTCCCCTGGCGCGCTTCGCCCGACATCTTGAGCGGCTCTATCGGCGCGAGCAGCCTCACGAACGTGGTCGCCAGCTCGGCCTGGTGGTCGCTGAGCTCGGGATCGGGCGCCGGGTCGGTGCCCGGAGGAATCGGCGTCCCCGCGACGGTTTGCTCAGTCGGTACGGCGGGCGTCGTGATGCCTATCTCGGCGCTGAATGCGCCGTCGTTAAACTCGCGCAGCGTCGGCACCAGGGCTTTGCGTCCGAACCGACCCAGGCGCCCGTCGAAGAAGCGGTTCGGCCGCCCGGAGATGCCATCGTGGTCCCGGTCATCGGGATCTGCGTAGGCCAGGATCTCGGAGTCGGGAACGGCATCGAGTAAGCCGAAGCCAAAAATCTCAGGAGTCGTGCGCCGTGCGACCGCTGTCGCTGCGGCTGGAATCGGCTCGCTATCGATGCCGAGCGCCGCATGAAGGAGGGGAGTGACGTGGTTCTGAAAGACGAACCCGCCCTGTGCCGCGAGCTCGTCGCACAAACGTGTCCCCGCGGGCGCGTTCTGGTGAAACGCGGTCGCGTGGCGCTCGACCTCGTCACCCGTCCCACCCGCCACGGGATCCTCGTGACATTCCTTGCACCCGTTCGCATTGAACAGCGGCCCCAGGCCCTTCTCCGGAGTGAAGACGCTGTCGAATACGGCGCGACCGCTGTCGAACTGCGCGCGCTCCGCGGCCGAGAGGCCGCGGACTGGATCCCCGGGCTGCAGCCGGCGACACGCCGCCGCGGCGCACATGGCCATGACCGCGATCCACCAACGCGTCATGGCTTCGCGTCCACGCCCGCGTCCATCCGGCCGACGCGCTCGATCGTGTACGCGACGAAACCCGTCGGCCTGCCACCAAACGAAGCGCGGATCACGTCACCGGGCTTGAGTTCCCCCAGCCTGATCGGTTCGTGCTGCCCGCGTTGCTGGTTGGTGATCGGCACGCCGGCGGGAACCTGGAGCCGCACGACGCGGAGGGCGAAGCCGACGCCGGTCGTCACTTCGAGCGTGCGCGCGCGCACGTCAACCGCGCGAACCGCACCGCGCACGCTGTCATGCGGCACGGTGGGTCGCGCGGCCGGTGGGGAGGTCGGCTGCTGCGCGGCGAGCGCAACAGGAGCGATGAATGCAGCGAGCGACAGAAGCGTGACCCGGTCCATGGATCCTCCTCCTGGTAAGGAGGAAGGATGATGGGCGAGCTACTTCACCGTCAACGCCTCTCCGCCCAGCGAGCGGTATACCGCTACCAATCCCGTCGTCGCGGCCGTGCGGCTCGCTGCGAGCCGATCTTGCGCGTCGAGCATCGTTCGTTCGGCATCGAGTACCTGCAGGAAGTCGCTGGCGCCCTCCTCGAACCGCAGGCGTGCCAGGCCAGCCGCCCGTTCACTCGCGCGCGCGGCATCCTCGAGGTGCTGGAGGCTCTGCCGTGCTCTGTTGTACATGATGACAGACGACTGGATCTCCTCCATCGCGCGCAGTTGCGTCTGGTTGTAGCGCGCCTCCGCCTCGCTCTCCTGCGCGCGAGCTGCGTCGACACCGGCTTTGACCCGGCCGAGGTTCAGCGCCGGCCACGAGATCACGGGGCCGATCGCATAGCGTGGCGTTCCGGTGTTGCCCAGCGACGCGAAGGCGTTGCTCACGTAACCCACACCGCCAGCGAAACTGACGCGGGGGAGGTACGCCGCCTTCGCCGCACTCACGAACGCGCCGCCGGCAGCCAGCTGCCGCTCGGCACTGCGCACGTCGGGCCGCAACCGGACGATCGTCTTCGGATCGGCTACCGACACAGACTCGGGTAGTTGCGGCAACGGAACCGCCGTGCTGAGCTCGCGCTCAACGTCCGTCGCGGGCTGTCCCGTGAGCACCGCAATGCGCTGCTCGATAGCGGCGATCGACGACTCCAGCGCCGGAATGCCGGCGAGTGTCAAGCTCAGCTGCGCACGGGCGCGCTCGGAATCAAACTCATTGCCGCGCCCGGCTTCGAGACGCTGCAACGTCACCTCGAGAGTGCGCCGCTGGTTTTCCGCGTTACGCTGCGCCACGGCGAGCCGATCCTGCGCGCCCCGCAAGCCGTAGTAGGCGGCCGCGAGGTCCGCGGCGACAAGGACCTTGAAGTCCTGAACGTCCTCTTCAGCCGCGGCGACCAGCGCGCCCTGGCCCTGCGTCGTTCGCCGAATTCTCCCGAAGAGATCGAGCTCCCACGACATCTCGAGTCCGGCGTTCCAGACGTTCTGGTCGGGAAATGCGGAGCTTCCACCAAAGGGGAATCCCGCGCTGGCCAGTCGCTGCCGCGTGTAACTCGCGCTGGCGGTGATGGCGGGTGCGAAGTCGAGTGCCGCATCGAGGCGCGCGGCACGCGCCCCGCGCATCCGGGCGCGAGCGCCGGCGAGATCCTGATTGGACCCGATTGCCGTGCTCACGAGCTGCTGCAATGTGCTGTCCCCCAGCGTCTTCCAGAACTGCACCGCCGCGCGCTCCGGCTCCTGGCCGGACGCTGATCCCGCGGCGCCGATCATCAGTGCCAGTAAGAACAATCCCCGAATGGACTTCATGTTTGCAGCACCTCCTGCCCGACCGGCTCGTATGCAGGGGCGGGCTTGTGCTCTGCGGCGATGAGAGAATAGAAGACGGGCACGATGAACAGCGTGAATACCGTGCCGAGCGTCATGCCAGTGACAAGCACCATCCCGATGCTGTTGCGCGCCGCGGAGCCGGGGCCGGAGACCAGGACCAGTGGGAAGTGACCGAATACGGTCGCGGCCGAGGTCATTAGCACGGGGCGCAGCCGCGTCAATGTCGCTTCGCGCAGCGCGGCCATCTTCGCGATGCCGCGCTCTCGCAGCGTGTTCGCGAACTGCACGATCAGGATTCCGTTTTTCGCTATGAGTCCAACCAGCGTAATCAGCCCGACCTGCGAGTAGATGTTGATGGTCGTCAGGTTTAAGAAGCTGAACACCAGCGCGCCGGCGATCGCGAGCGGCACCGACCCCAGCAGCACGATCAACGGATCGCGGAAGCTGCGGAATTGCGCCGCGAGCACGAGATAGATGAGGATGACTGCGAAGCCGAGCGTCGTCGTCAGCGCTCCACCTTCGCGCCGGATCTGCCGTGATTCGCCCGCATAATCGACGGACCGTCCGGGACCGCTGACGCTCGCCGCGGCATTCTCGAGCACCTGCAGCCCTTCATCCTTGGTGACACCCGGATTGACGGCGCCGAACACGCGCACTGCATTGCGTTGCTGGAAACGATTCAGCGTGCGCGGAGCGGTGCTCGATTCGATGTGGGTGAACGTCGATACGGGGACGAGCTGACCGCTGGGCGTCTTGATCTTGAGGTCGAGCAGCGGTCCCACCGTCGTCCGGTCGGCGTCCCCGATCTGCGGGATGACCTTGTAGCTCCGGTCGTAGAAGTTGAATCGATTCACGTAGCCGCCGCCGAGCGCCGTCCCGAGCTCGCGCCCGACGCTCGCGAGATCGAGTCCGAGGTCCGCGACCTGATCGCGATCGACCACGACCCGAGCCTCCGGCAAATCGATTTTGAGATCGGTGTCGACGTAGAGGAATTTGCCGCTCTGCCAACCCGCTCCCACCACGGCGTTTGCCGTTTGGAGCATCTGCTCGGGAGGCTCATCGCTCTGCAGCACCAGCTCGACGTCATACGAGCCGGGTGTGGGCAGCGGCGGATCGAGGCGTGGGAACACACGCACTCCCGGCACCCGCGAAACGGCGCCGTACAGAGCCGGGAAGAGCTGCGCCGTCGAACGCTGCCGTTCCTTCCAGTCCTTGGCGACCATACCGCCGAAGGCTCCCCATGAGGCGGTCAGGGACCACATGAACTTGGCCTCGGGGAACGACGTGACCGCCTTCACCACCTCGAGCGTGGCCCGATTGTTCGCCGCGAGCGACGCGTCGGGCGGCACCTGCATGAACAAACTGATGTGACTCTGATCCTCGACCGGCGCGAGCTCACGCTTGGAGTACGTGTAGAGCGGCCACGCCGCGATCATCACCAACACTGCGGCGGCGACGATCGCCGGCCGCATCTCGAGCGCGCCATCGAGCAGCCGGGCGTACGTGCGCCGTACGACTTCAAATCCGTTATTCACCAGTCGTGTGAGCCGGCCTTCTTCACCCTTCTCGTGGACAAAGCGCGAGCTCATCACCGGTGACAGCGTGACGGCGACGATCCCCGATACGACCACCGCGGCGGCGAGGGTGATGGCGAACTCCAGGAACAGCGAACCGGTCAGGCCACCCTGGAAGCCAATCGGTGTGTAGACCGCGGCCAGCGTGATCGTCATGGCGATGATCGGTCCAACCAGCTCGCGCGCGCCGACGAGCGCGGCTTGCAGCCGCGTTTTGCCGAGGTGCACGTGCCGCTCGACGTTCTCGACCACGACGATCGCGTCGTCCACGACGAGACCGACTGAAAGCACGATCGCGAGAATCGTGAGCAGGTTCAGGCTGAAGCCAAACGCCAGCATCACGATCGCCGCGCCGACCAGCGACACCGGCATCGCGACGAGCGGGACCAACGCCGTCCGAATCGATCCCAGGAAGAGGAACACCACGAGCCCGACGATCAGGATCGTTTCGATCAGCGTCTTCGTGATCTCTCTGAGCGCGTCCTGCATGAAGACCGTGCCGTCGTATGCCACACGCAGCTGAATGTCCGGCGGCAGCGTCGGCGTGATCCGCGCGATTTCGGCATGCAGGCGATGCGAGACCTCGATTTCGTTGCTGCCGATCGTGGGCCAGACGCCGACGTACACGGCCTCCTGATCGTTGAACTTCGCGATCATGTCCGGCTCTTCGGCACCCAGCTCGACGCGCGCGACGTCCGAGAGACGGACGACCGAGCCGCCGCGATCGGTCACGATAAGATTCTCAAACTCATCGGTCGAGCGCAGATCGGTGTTGGCCAGCAGGTTGATCTGAACGAGATTGCCCTTGGTCTGGCCCACGGCGGCGACGTAGTTGTTGCGCCGCAGGGCCCCGAACACATCACCGGGCGAGAGGTTGTGCGCCGCCAGGCGATCGGGGTCGATCCAGACGCGCATCGCGATCGGCCGGCCGCCTACGATGTCGGTGCGTTGCACGCCGGCGATCGTGGCGAGCTGCGGCTGGAGCGTGCGCGCCAGCCAATCGGTGATTGCCGGAATGTCCCGCTGCTTGGATGAAAAGCTCAGATAGAAGGAGGCGTAGGGACGGTCGGCACGTTGCACCTCGACCTGCGGCGGCTCCGCTTCCGCCGGAAGCTCCGACCGCACCTGTTGCAGCCGTGCCGTCACCTCGGCCAGCGCCGCGGTGCTGTTCTGGTTCAGCTTCAGTCGCACCGTCACGGTGCTGACGCCGGCACGACTCGACGATTCGACGTAATCGACACCGCTGATGGCCGAGACGGCGCGCTCGATCGGGGTGGTGAGAAAACCGCGCACGGCTTCGGCGCTCGCGCCGTAATAGACCGTCGTGATGACGACAGACGAGCTCTGGATGTTCGGGTACTGCTGCACGGGGAGTGAGGTCAGCGCCCGCCATCCCATGAGCACGATGGCGAGATTGACGACCGCCGCGAGTACCGGGTGCCGGATGAACAGATCGGTGAAGGAGCGCATCAGTGAGCTCCCTGCGCCGCGCCTACGGCCACCGGGACGGACTCCCGGAGCTTGAAGGACCCCGACGCCGCGACCTGCTCTCCCGTCGCGAGACCGTCGAGGATGACGATCTCATCGCCGAGCATCGGACCACTGTGGACCGGACGCACGTGCGCGCGGATCGTGCCCGTGGAGTCGCGTGCGATGACGAACACGTGATCGCCGGACGGCCCACGCCGCAGCGCACTCACCGGAATGACGACGACGTTGACGGCCGGCCCGCTCGGCACGAGGACGCGAACCGACGATCCTGGCGCCGGAGCTTTCGCGCCGAAGATGATCGCGCGTACCATCGTGGTGCGCGTGGTCGGGTCGACGCGTGCGTCTACCGCCACGATGCGCGCCGCGATCGGCGTGGAATCGGAGGTTGCCAGCACGTCAACGGTTTGCCCCGCACGTAGCTCGTCGCCGACCTGCTGTGCCACTGCGAAATCCACGTGCGCCGCTGCGTCGACGCCCTGCAGCGTCGTGAGCTGCGTGCCCTCGTTCAGGTATTGGCCCGGATGCACGTCGGCGATGCCGACGCGGGCGCGGAACGGCGCACGAATCGTCTTTTTCGCGATGATCGCCTCGGTGCGCGCGATCTGTGCCTGCGCGATGTCACGCTCGGCGCGCGCCCGATCGACTTCCTCCTCCGAGACTGCGCCGTGCTGGCGCAGGCGCTCCAGACGGGCGAGGCTGGTCTGCGCCAGCGCCGCCTGCGCCTGCTGCGCCTGCAGATCGGCGTGCTCGACGGAGACATCGAGCACGACGAGCACCGTCCCCGAGTCTACGATGCGGCCGGGAACAAGCGACACGTCGTGCACCGTCCCAGCGAGCTCCGTCCGCAACGTGATCGAACGCAGCGCCAGGACGGTTCCGATCGACGTGGTCGTCGCGTGATGCAGCTCTTGCCGTGCGACGGCGGCCGTGACGGCCTCGATCGGCTCTGGCTGATGGCGGGCCGCCACTGCGGCGGCACGCGCTGCTGCGGACTTCCATGCGGCGAGTCCCAAGGCGATGACCAATATGACCGCGATCAAAATCGCCGATGCCCGTCCGCGCTCTCCGAGAATGCGACTACGCATATCCAACGACCTCCTGGTCGATGCTACGTATGGTGGCCAACTGTGCCCGCAGATTGTCGACTGACGACGGTGGAATTCGACAGGCAACGCGCTGTCACGGCAGTGTCGGCAGCGTTCCACGCGCACCCGGCAATTTCCGAATGGTGCAAGAACGTGTTCAGAACACCGAATTGTTCCAGGCGCGCGCGACGTGTTACGTGTGCGTTACCCGGAAGAGTGAAAGCGGAGAGACTTGACAGTGCGTGTTGGGAACAGATGTTGCAGTATGGCTGTTCGCAGGCGTGTGAAACGATCCCTTTCAACCGCTGAAGAGGCGGCCGTCGGCGTGATGAGCGCGGCCGGTCACGTGCAGCAGACGTTCGCGGAGATCTGCGAACGCCATGGGATCACCGGCGATCAGTATGGGATCCTGCGTACGCTGCGCGAGGCGCATCCGACTGGCCGCGCCCGGGGCGAGGTGGCCAGCTGCTGCGTTCATCGCGCACCCGACGTGACGCGCATGATTGATCGCCTCGTGCGACAGGGACTCGTCCGCCGCACGCGCGACAACGAGGACCGGCGCTGCTCCCTTGCCACCATCACCAGCGCCGGCCTGAAGCTGTTGGCGCGGATCGACCCCGAGATTGCCTCGGCGGCGCGCCGGCTCACGCAGTCGCTCAGCACCGTCCAGTTGCAGCAGCTCGCCCGTCTCACCGGAGCGCTCGCCGGCTAGGCACGAGCATGAAACCTGGAGCGAGAGCACACGTGTTAAAGGGAAGCCGATGACTGCCACCCTCCGGCTGACGCGCGCCGCATTTGGCGCCATGCAGCGAGCCTCTCCCGATCTCGCCGCCCGATGGGCGGCGCGAATCTTTTGCTCACCACCGCGCCGTGCGATCAGCGAACGCATGGCTGCCTGGCTGCGGGACGCGCGGCGGTTCAATGTCAAAGTCGGCGGACGCCGGGTCGCGGCGTGGACATGGGGCGAGCGCGGGCCTGGCGTTCTGCTCATGCATGGATGGGGGAGCCGTGGCGCGCGGTTCGTGGACCTGGGTGGCGCGCTGCTCGCGAATGGCCATCGCGTCGTGACGTTCGATGCGCCAGGACACGGCGCGTCGCGGGGCCGGCTCAGCTCCGGACCCGAATTCGCGCGCGCGGCGATTGCCGTCGCGGCGGCAGTCGGTCCCGTAAGTGCGGTGGTGGGTCATTCGCTCGGCGGATTCGCGGCAGCACTCGCGATGGATCAGGGTCTGGTTGCTCGTCGCGCCGTGCTGATCGCCCCGTCGGCGAATGTCAACAGCTACAGCGCACAATTCGCGACGCTGCTCGGCGTCGCCGCGCCGGTCATGACCTCGATGCGCGAGCGGCTCGCCCGCCGTCTGGATTTCGCGTGGGACGAAATGGATGTTCCAGGGTTCGCGCCCGCGATGCGGGTGCCGCTCCTCGTGATTCACGACCGGGAAGACCGTGAGGTGCGTTGGAACGATGGCGCGGCGATCGCTGAGGCTTGGCCGGGCGCGGAGCTCGTGACGACGTCGGGCCTCGGGCATCATCGCATCGTCAGCGACTCTGGCGTCATCCGACAGGTCGTGTCGTTTCTGCGCCCGACCGCGCAGTAAGGCGGCCGGGCTTTAGTGCGAGAACCGGGCTTTGAAAGTCTGCCCGTAAGACGTCGGCGTCCCATCGTAACTCGCGATCAGGTCGAGCGCATTCCCCCACACGTCCCACGACCAGGCGAGGTAACTCCCCTGGCGCGCGTCCATCCAATTCATCAACGCCGTGACGAAGGCGCTCCCGCGATCGTCCTCCCCCAGCTCGCCGAGCACCAACGGAACTTGCTGCGCCACGGGAGCGGCGTCGCTGTCCCAACATGTTTGGGTGTGGCACCAGCTGAAATTGTAGATGTGCCATGAGGCGGCAGTGTTGTTGAGCGAGTCGCTGGGTTTCGACGCGAGCCAGCTCGAGAGCGTCGCCGAGTACTGGACACCTCCGAGCATGATGACGTTCTTGGCGCCCGCGCGGCGCACCGCGTTCACCAGCTCCTGCATCCCCGCCGCCTGGTAGCTCATGCCGCTGCACGTGCCGCCATCCCGCCAGCAGCGCCACGCCTCCGGTGTATCGGAGTTGTTGTCGGGAAATGGCTCGTTGAACAGGTCGAAGATCACGCGGTTGTTGCTGCCGTAGGCGGCGGCGACCTCGCTCCAGAATTGTGGCGTGTGGTCCCGATCGGGCATGGGTGCCTGGCCCAGAGCAATGGCCGTCCCGGCGGCGCTCCAATGCAGATCGAGGATGACGACCAGTCCGGCGCGGTTCAGCAGCGCCACATAGTCGCTGATCGCTCGGGCGTAGTTGGCCCCCGAATACGCGGGAGCGACACCGTTGATGGCGAGCCAGCAGGTCTCGTTGAGCGGCACGCGAACCGCGTTTGCCTTCCACGACACGATCGCCTGTACGGACGCCGAGTCCGACGGACCGTCGAAGAACCCCCAGCCCTGCGCGCACGCGTACTCGGTCCCGGAGCGATTCACGCCCTTGAGCCGAACAACCCGTCCCGCCGTGTCGACGAGCTGATTGCCGTGAACGTGAACGGCCGGCGCGTCGGTCCACACCGGCGGCGGCCCGAGACTGCCCGCCGCGTTGGCACACGCGGCCAGCAGCCCAGTCGCCAGAACGGCGCCATGAGGAATCTTCATACACGAGTATTACACACTGTCGCGGGAAGGCGCGTGTGATGGGTGTCACTAGGCGCTCGGCGTTTCACAACGTAGCCTGTCAGCTAGCCGTAAGGTGCGGTGTCTACTTTTTATGAGGCCATGACGGCGTCCCGCTCGGTTGCGCATGCGATCCTGTTGATTCTCGCGACCCACTCCGCGGCCGCAGCTCAGACACCCATGACGAGCGGCGAAATCCGAGGCCGCGTCGTGAACGCCGCTGGCAAAACACCCGTCGCCATGGCCATGGTGTCCGTCACGGATTCCGGCGCGGCCGTGCCGGCGATCCACACGTCGACGGATGCGGACGGCGGCTTCCGCGTTTCGGGCCTTCGGCCGGGCCGCTATCGCGTCCGCATCGTCGCGATCGGCTACAAGCCGCGCGAGCTCTCTCCGGTCGAGATCGGTCCGTCATCCCTCAGCGCCGACATCGGAGCGGTGACGCTCACTCCCGCGCCGATCGAGCTACAGTCGATCGTGATCCAGGGACAGAAGCACGACGTGGAGCTCGCGCCGGACCGCACCACCTACGTCGTCCGCGATATGCCAACCACGCGCGGCGGCACGGCGCTCGATGTGCTGCGCAACGTGCCGGCCGTCGACGTGGACATCGACAACGTCGTGAGTCTGCGCGGCAACACCGCCGTCGTCGTCCAGCTCAACGGCCGTCCCAGTCCGCTGAAGCCGGCGCAACTCGGCAATTTCCTCGCGCAGCTCCCCGCGGACGTGGTCGACAAGGTGGAGGTGATTCCCAACCCCTCCGCCCGCGAGAATCCGGAAGGCGTCGCGGGGATCATCAACATCGTGCTGAAGCAACGAGCCGACGAAGGAAGCAGCGGCGGACTTACGCTCGGCGGCGGAACCACGGGCCACGCGGACATCGGGGGCAATCTCGGCTATCAGCGCGGGCCGTTCTCGGCGTACGGGAGCTATGGGTTTCTGCGGGACAATCGCCCGCGACGGGATACCATCTTCCGCGAAAACCTGTCCGTCAACCCGCTCACGTATTTGCAAGAGGCAGGACTTCGGACGCACATCCCGCTGGCGCACACCCTGACAGGCAGCGCCGCCTACAACCTCGGCGAACACGACGAGCTTTCCACCGACATCGCATACAGTACTCGCGCCGAGGCGGAGACGTACGGCCTCCTATATCGCAATCTCGATTCGTCTCGCGCTCTGACTGGCCTGAGTGACCGGCTGACCCGCGGCACCAATCATGAATTCAACCTCGAGGGAACGCTGGTATACAAGCATGCCTTCGCTCAGAAGGGCCACAAGCTATCGAGTGAGCTGCGGGTCTTTCGCGCGCGCGAGGGCGGGCCCAGCGGCATCGTGGCGCGCACACTGTCGCTCGCGGGCGCGCCGAGCGACACGTCGGCGCTCGAGACCCAGCTGGGGTGGGAGCACCCCGGCGAAAACTCGCTAAGAGTGGATTACGTGCGGCCGCTCTCCAGTTTCGTGCGGCTCGAAACCGGATATCGAGGATCGGTGCAGCGTTTTCACACGACGCTCGAGACTCAGGTTTTCGATACGGCGCTCGCCGCGTACCGGCCCGACTCGACCCGCATCAGCGATTTCACGTACGATCAGGTCGTTCACGCCGGGTACGGGATGCTGGCGGCGCAAGCCGGGAAGTTCCTGCTGCAAGGCGGCGTGCGCGTCGAGCACGCCACGACTCAGTTTCATCTCCGCACCAGCGGCGCGACGTACCACAACCCGTACAACAGCGTGTTTCCGAGCGCGCTGATCGCCTACAACATCGATGACGCGCACCAGGTGAAGCTGAGCTACTCGACGCGCATCCGACGCCCCGACGACACGGATCTGCTGGACCCGACGCCCCACTATCTGGATCCCCTCAACATTTCGCGCGGCAACCCCTATCTCCAACCGGAGTACATCCGCGCGCTCGAGCTGGGGCTGCAGCGGACGGCGGACCGAATCACGATGCAGCTCACGCCCTTCGTTCGCCACACGCTCAATGCCGTGCGTACGCTCCGCACGCTCGACAGCAGCGGCGTCATGACGAGGACTTTTGCGAACGTCGCGACGAGCGACGCGTACGGCGTGGACGCCACCATCGCCCGGCGCGGCGGACGGCTGAGCGGGTTTGCGAGCGCGAGCGCCTTCCGGCAGGTCAGCAACGCCGCCAACCTCGGCCCTGGGCTCTCGGCGAAGACGTTCGGCTGGACGGCACGGACGAACGTATCGTTCCGCGTCTCGAGCACGCTCGACGTGCAGACACTGCTATCCTATCAGGCGCCGATGACCGTCGAGCAGGGTCGGATCGCCAGCCGGACGCGGTTCACCCTCGCGGCACGGAAGAAGCTCAAGAACGATCGGATGAGCCTGACGCTGCGGGTGATCGACCCGTTCAATACGTCTCGCGAGAGCTCCACGACGATCGATCCGCGATTCTACCAGGTCTCGGACCGGAGGCGCGCAATCCGTGGGCTGCTGCTCAGCGTTACATGGATGTTTGGGCGCTCGCAACAGCACGGGCGCGACGACCTGATAGGCAACGAAAGTCCGCAGTAGCTCTTGCTGCGAAGCGAGCGCCGCCGTGTCGGGCTCTATCCGCCCGATGGGTGAAGTGCGATCTCATACTCGCCCGAAACAGGGGATTAGTGCCCGATGATTGTCTTTCTGGCTTACGCGATCGTCAGCCGGCTGGCGTATGTCCTGTACGTGGGTTTTGCGCTGCGGCGCGAAGAGCTCTACGGACCGTCCGGAGATTTCCGCCGGTTTCGGCGCAGAGCGTCGTTCGTCATGTACAACGACGCGGTCGCGTTCGTGGCGCTCTGTCTCGCGACGCGCGACACGGTACGCCTTCCCATGCCCCTCGCCGCATCCATCGCGCTCGGAGCGGCGCTTGCGATCATCGGTCTCGGCACCAAGCTCTGGGCGGCGCAAACCCTCGGCAGCGACGCGTACTACTGGCAGAACTTCTTCGAGCCGGAGTTAGCGGGTGAACCGGTATCGAGTGGTCCCTACCGCTTCGTGTCGAACCCGATGTACACGATCGGCTACCTGCAGACGTATGGCCTCGCGCTGATGGTGCGCTCGCTTCCCGGTCTCTTCGCGTCCGCGTTCGCCCAGGTTGCCATCCTCACGTTCTATCTCGTCGTCGAGAAACCGCACTTCGAGCGCCTGCACCGCTCTAGCTGATCGTCGATCCGCGCCGTCTATTCAGGCGCTGATGCGGCGCCTCTTCCTTCTTCTATATGTGATGGCGTTGGGATGCCGAGCCCGTGCCGGCGCAGCCACGGACGAGCCGGAGATGGCCACGCCCGCTGAGCACCCGGACGATCAGGCCGCAGCCGCCGCGGAGCACGCCATGGGCGGAATGGTGGCGGAGGATCTGCATCTGCGGATGACGGTGGTCCGTCCGACCGCACCGGGCGACTCGGCGCGCGCGGCGGCGGTGCTGGCCGTGATGCGCCGCGACCTCGCGCGCTACAAGGACGTCCGCGTCGCCGCGGCCGATGGATTCCGCCAATACATCCCTGCGGCCGGCGCTCCGGTGCAGCATTTCACGAAGCTGCGCTGGGCATTCGCATCGCGGAATTCGTTCGATCCGTCGCGTCCTACCTCGCTGCTGTATCAGCGCGCGTCAGGAGACAGCAGTCTCGAGCTGGCGGGAGCGATGTTCACTGCACCGGCCCAGATGACGGAAGACGAGTTGAACGGGCGCCTGCCGCTGAGCATTGCGCGCTGGCACCAGCACATCAACTGGTGTCTGCCACCGCTCGCAGACGCGCGCCGCCGCTGGCGCGAGACGATGAACGGCCAGCCGGTATTCGGTCCCAAGTCGCCGATTGCAACGGCCGCAGCGTGCGAAGCGGTCGGCGGCCGGTTCCGCCCGAGGCTGTTCGGCTGGATGGTGCACGTGATGGCCTTCTCGAGCGGCGATCCGTGGAATGGCGGCCATCACTAGCCTTGCTTGACGATTTTCGCCATCGGCAGTAGCACTAGCTCCACGCTCACTTCCCGAAGGGGCATGAATATGCGACGTGTTGAGAGTTTACTCGTTGCCGTTCTGTCAGTGCTGCCGTCCGTCGCGTTGGCGCAGGGTGCGATTCGCGGGCTTGTCGCGGACGCCGCCGG
>DATGVZ010000015.1:0-35061 GCA_035299765.1 Gemmatimonadales bacterium | reverse complement strand
CCCCGCTCCTCCCCCTCCTGCCCAGGCGACGAAAGTGAGCCTGGCGGGTATTCGAGTCTTGTTGGTCGATGATGAAGAGCTGATCCGCCGGCCAATGGCGCGCTTTCTTGGCAAACGCGGGGCAGAGGTCACCGAGGCCGGCGATGGCCTGGCGGCGCTGGAGCGGATCCGCGGCGGCTTCGAGCCTCACGTGATCCTGGCGGATTTGCGGATGCCCCGGATGGATGGCGCCGAGTTTTATGAGCGACTATTGGAGGAGCAGCCGCGCCTGGCTGAGCGAGTGCTGTTCCTCTCGGGCGACATCACGCACCTCGCGGGTCGCGGGCTGGCCGACGTGCCACGCGACCGGGTCCTGGTCAAGCCGGTCGAGCTGGCGGAGTTGGAGCGCCGCATCGCCGACTTCCTGGGGGAGATGGCTGCCTAGATGCTGATCGTAGTGGTCTTATTTGCGACGGTGTTGCTGCGAGCGGGGATCGTGATCGTGGTCGTCTATCTGATCCTGCCTGCGACGTGCGTGTGCCCCCGCTGCGCCGCCGACCTCAGTCTGATCCGGCATCCCGTGCTGCGGCACCTCGTACCGTCCGTCGAGCATCGCTGGTGTCTGACGTGCGGTTGGAGCGGCATCGTACGCCGGACCCCGCAGCTTCCAACCACTCAGTCGCGCGTAATCAACCGCGCGGCCCGCTCGTAGAAGAAGTAGTCCCACGCCCAGTTGAGTAGCACGAACAACTTGTTGCGAAAACCGATCAGCTGGATGATGTGCACGACCAGCCACATGACCCAGGCGGGGAAGCCGCTGAGCTGCAGTCCGAAGACGTGGGCGACCGCAGCGTTCCGGCCGATCGTCGCCAATGTGCCCTGATCGCGGTAGCGGAATTGTTGCAGGGGTTTGTTGCGCAGTGTGCGCGCGATGTTGCGCGCTACCGTCTCCGCCATTTGGATCGCGACGGGCGCAACCATCGGCAGCGGCTCGCCGTTCTGTTCGCCGTACGCGGCGTCACCGATGACGTACACCTCGGGATGGCCGTTTACTTGTAGTGTGGACTCGACGGCGATACGACCCTGGCGCCCGGTTGGGAGACCAAGCCGGGCACTCAACCCCGCCGCGCGTACTCCGGCTGCCCAGATGACGGTGTGGGCGGGAATGACCTCGCCGCTCTTGAGTCGAATCTGCTCACCATCGAAGTCCGCGACTGTCGCCCCGAAGCGCACGTCGATCCACTTCCGCCAGAGCGTCTTGACGGCCGCCTCGCGCAAACGCTCCGGCAGCGACGCGAGTAGCTTGTCGGTCGCTTCCAGCAGCAGGATGCGGACATCCTTGATGTTCAGCCGGGGATAATCCTTCACCAGCACGAGCCGAATCAGCTCCGACAGCGCGCCCGCCATCTCGACGCCGGTCGGCCCGCCGCCCACGACGATGAATGTGAGTTTGGCGCGCCGCCGTTCGGGGTCTGTTTCGAGCATCGCCTGCTCGAAGCAGGTGAGCACATGGTTGCGGATGGTGACGGCGTCGCCGATGTCCTTGAGACCGAGACCGTGCTGCATCATCGAATCGAGCCCGAAGAAGTTCGTCTCGCCGCCGTGAGCGAGCACGAGGAAATCGTAGGACGTGGGTCCGCCGCTGGTATCGAGGCGGCGCTGCGCCAGGTCGACGCCGGTCACCTCGACCATGCGAAAATCGAAATTCTCTTGGCCCCGGAGAATGGCGCGGACGGGCTTGGCAATCTGCTCGGGCTCGAGTCCGGCGGTGGCGACTTGATACAGCAGCGGCTGAAACAGATGGTAGTTGTTGCGATCGAGCAGAACGACGTGAACCGGCGCGCGGCGTAAGCTCCGAGCGACCCTGAGTCCTCCGAAGCCCGCGCCGACAACGACGACTCTCTTCAGAGAGGCTAGCCGGTCAGCTTGCGCCACAGCGCCGCGATCGGGTCGTAGTTCGCATCGACGACCCGCTCTTTCAGCGGAATGATGGCGTTATCCGTGATCGTAATCGATTCGGGGCAGACTTCGGTGCAGCACTTGGTGATGTTGCAATAGCCGATCCCACCCTCGTGCCGCAGGTGCTCGCGCCGATCGGCCTCGTCGAGCGGATGCATCTCGTACACGGCGGCGCGCACCAGCATCGCCGGACCCATGAACGCGCTGTGCTGTTCATGTGTGCGGAGCACGTGGCAGATGTCTTGGCACAGGAAGCACTCGATGCATTTGCGGAATTCCTGTGGCCGTTCGACCTCATACTGATACATCCGCCACGTGCCGTCAGGGAAATCGGGGGCGCGTGGTTGAAACGCCGGGATCCGCTTGTTCACCTCATAGTTCCACGACACATCCGTCACGAGGTCTTTGATCAGCGGGAACGCTTTCATCGGCGTCACCGTGAGCGGTTCGTCGGCGGGATAATCGGACATCCGCGTCATGCACATGAGCCGGGGCTTGCCGTTGATCTCGGCCGAGCATGAGCCGCACTTCCCCGCCTTGCAGTTCCAGCGCACGGCGAGGTCCGGCGCCTGCTCGGCCTGAATGGCGTGCACGACGTCGAGCACGACCATCCCTTCGCCGGCGGCGACGGCGTACTCTTTCAGCTCGCCGCGCTCCCGGGTGCCGCGGAATAGCCGCACGCGACGCTGCTCGGACACGGTCACGCCCCTTCCTTAATGAGTTTCGCGAGGTCGGCCGGGATCGGTGGCTGCGTCTCACGCCGCACGGTCATGCGCGCGCCTTCCTTCTTTATCACAAGCTGCTCGCGCGCCTGGCGTTCATCCGACTCGGGGTAGTCGCTCCGGGTATGCGCGCCGCGGCTTTCGGTTCGCTCTAATGCGGCGCGTGCGGACGCCTCGGACACCACTAACAGCGACCGCAAGTCGATCGCCGTATGCCAGCCAGGGTTGTACTCGCGACTGCCCGTGACTCCGGCCTCGAGTGCGCGGACCTTCAGCTTGTCGAGCTCGGCCAGTGCGGTCTCGAGACCCAATCGATCGCGGATGATGCCGGCGTGGCGCTGCATGACCGCCTGCAATGCCGACTGCACGGCGAAGGGATTTTCGCCGCCCTCGCTCTCGAACGGAGCCAATGCTTCTTGCATCGCAATGTCCACGTCGCGGTCAGACACATGCGGTGGACTCCCGGCGCGCTTGGCGCTCTGCGCCGCGTGCAATCCCGCGCGTCGTCCGAACACGAGCAGGTCGCTGAGCGAGTTGCCGCCGAGCCGATTGGCGCCGTGCATGCCGCCCCCGACTTCGCCCGCGGCATAAAGGCCCGGCACCGTCGCCTCTTGGGTCTCAGCGTCGACTTTGACGCCACCCATGACGTAATGCGTCGTCGGCCCGATCTCCATCGCGTCCTTCGTGATGTCCACGTGGGCGAGCTCTTTGAACTGATGATACATGCTGGGCAGCTTCTTCTTGATGTAGTCCGGATCCTGTTTCGAGGCGATGTCGAGATAGACGCCGCCATGCGGACTGCCCCGCCCTTCCGCGATCTCTCGCGTGATCGCTTTGGAAACGACGTCCCGCGTGAGCAGCTCCGGCGGACGCCGATTCTTCTTGCGATCGCCCATCACCCACGCGTCGGCCTCCGCCTCGGTGTCGGCGAAGTCCCCTTTGAACATGTCTGGCATGTAGCGGAACATGAACCGCTCGCCGGCGGCATTCTTGAGGACGCCCCCCTCACCACGCACGCCTTCCGTGACGAGAATGCCGCGCACACTCGGCGGCCACACCATGCCGGTCGGATGGAACTGTACGAACTCCATGTCGATCAGCTCGGCGCCGGCATCATACGCGAGGGCGTGGCCGTCGCCGGTGTATTCCCAGGAATTGCTCGTGATCTGCCACGCTTTCCCGATGCCGCCGGTCGCGAGCACGATCGCGCCCGCGCGGAACAGCACGAAGCGGCCGGTCTCGCGGAAATAGCCCAGCGCCCCCGCGATCCGGCCCCCGGCCCCCCCGATGACGAACAGCTTGAAGACCGTGCACTCCATGTGGACGTCAATGCTGGAGTGCACGCCTTTGTCCTGAAGCACGCGGATCATCTCGAGACCGGTGCGGTCGCCGACGTGCGCCAGCCGGCTGTAGGTGTGGCCGCCGAACGGCCGCTGGTTGATGCGTCCATCGGGCGTGCGATCGAACAGCGCGCCCCACGCCTCGAGCTCCTTGATCCGGTCGGGCGCTTCTTGCGCGAGGATCTGCGCCATCCGCCAGTTGTTGTGCATCTTGCCGCCGCGCATCGTGTCGCGGAAATGCACGCGCCAGTTGTCTTCACCCATCACGTTGCCGAGCGCTGCTGCCGCTCCCCCTTCGGCCATGACCGTGTGGGCTTTGCCAAGCAGCGACTTGCAGACGAGCGCGACTTTGGCCTCATGCGCGCTGGCCTCGATCGCGGCGCGTAACCCGGCGCCGCCCGCGCCGATGACGACGACGTCGTAACTGTGCGTCCGGAGATCGAAAGCAGCCACTAAAAAATCCTCACGTCGTGGATCACGCCCATCGCGCACAGGCGGATGTAGACGTCAGTCAGCGCCACCGAGAAGAGAGAGCACCAGGCCCACAGCATGTGGTGCTTGTTGAGGACGGTCACGCCGCGCCACAGTCCAAAGCGGGCTTTCCCGGCGCGCGCGCAGGAGTAGCAGTCCACGCCACCGCCGATGAGATGCCGCAGCGAGTGACAGCCGAACGTGTAGCAGGACAGCAGGAAGACGTTCAGGGCCATCACGATCGTGCCGACGCCGACACCGAAGTGCCGCGGACCCGGCGCCATGACTCCCCCGCTCATGCCATTCACGGGCCAGCGCATTGCCAGGAAGACGTCGTACGCGAGAATGAAAATGAAGATTACCGCTGCGTACATGAAGAACCGATGGACATTCTGCAGAATGAACGGGAACCGAGTCTCACCTTTATAGCCGTGCCGCGGCTCGCCGACAGCGCAGGCGACAGGGTCGAGGAAAAAGGCGCGATAGTACGCCTTCCGGTAGTAGTAGCACGTCGTCCGGAATCCGAGCGGGAAAACGAGAATGAGGAAGGCGGGTGAAAGCGGCCACCAGGAGGTCTGAATCAGCGGGGAGTAAAACGGCGAGAGGTACGGTCCCCACTCATAATTCGTGCCGGTCCAGGCGGCCCACGTCGCGTAGATCGCGAAGCTGCCGAGCACGAGGGCAGTGAGCGCGGGCGCGATCCACCAGGCATCGCGCCGCAGTGTCGTCCCGAATCCCCGTTCCTGGAGGTCGCGGAGGGAGGTCGTCATAGCGTCACCGCGCCCATCGTCTGTTTGACGGCGTCGGCGGATTTCTGCAACGCCGACTGCTCGTCAGGAGTGAGTTTGACTTCCACGATTTGCTCGAGCCCGTTCCTCCCCAATTTGCACGGTACGCCACAGTAGATCCCCGACAATCCGTACTCACCGTCGAGCCACGCGGCGCAGGGCAACAGGCGCTTCTGATCGAGGACGATCGACTCGACCATCTGCACCACCGCCGAGGACGGCGCGTAATACGCCGAGCCGGTCTTGAGGAATGCGACGATCTCGGCGCCGCCGTTGCGGGTGCGGTCGACGATCTTGTCGAGCTTCGCCTTATCGAGCAGCTGCGTCACGGGGATCCCGGAAACAGTAGTGTAGGAGATGAGTGGCACCATGGTATCGCCGTGCCCGCCCAGCACCATCGCCTGGATGTCCTGCACCGACACGTCGAGGGCCTCCGCCAGGAATGCGCGATACCGTGCCGTATCGAGGACGCCCGCCATGCCGATCACGCGCTCGCGCGGGAAGCCCGTCACCTGCTTGGTGACCCAGCACATGACGTCGAGCGGATTCGACACCACGACGACAATGGCTTTGGGACTATACTGCTTGAGCCGCTGGGAGACATGTTTGACGATGTCGGCGTTGGTGCGCACGAGATCGTCGCGGCTCATGCCCGGCTTGCGTGCGATCCCGGCGGTGACGACCACCAACTCGCTGCCGGCGGTCGGCCCGTAATCATTCGCGGCGCCGACGATGCGCGTGTCGAATCCCTCGATGGGCGCCGCTTCCCATTGGTCGAGCGCTTTCCCCTGGGGAACGCCATCGATGACATCCACCACGACGACCGTGCGGGCGAGCTCCTTCTCGGCGAGCCGCTGGGCAGTCGTCGCCCCGACGTTTCCGGCGCCCACGACTGTGATTTTGTTGAGCATGGTGCGGGAAGTTTAGATGCGCTCGGTTGTTCAGGCAAACCTCATCCGCCCCGTGTGTGCATCTCCCGGTGCGGATCGGCACGCAACGCCGCAAGCGGATACAGCGCCGACCGCGCGGCGAGGCCTAAACGCTCTTCCGCGCCGCGGTCCGTGCGGCCCCGCCAACCGTTGGTGATGAGATCCACGAGCTCGCTATCGCTTGCGCCGTTGCGCAGCGGTTCGCGCAAATCGAGACCCCGCCCCGCGTAGAGGCACATGAACCACGTTCCATCGGCCGTGATGCGGCTGCGGTCGCAGGAGCGGCAGAATGGTGCAGTCGTGGACGCCACAATGCCGAACGTCGCGCCGTCCGCCAGACGGAAACGCTCGGCGGGAGCGCTGGGATCATGACCTTCGGTGACTGGCGTGATAGCACCGTATCGCTGTGACAAGACGGCGAGGATGTCGCGTCGGGAAAACACCTGTTCGGGCGACCACCCTGTCGCCCCGCCCACGTCCATGTACTCGATGAACCGCACTTCGGCGTCGTGCGCGCGCGCGAATTCGATCAGATCCACCAGTTCGTCGTGATTCACGCCGCGCATGACGACCGTATTGATCTTCAGCCGATCGAATCCGGCTGCGCGCGCCGCGGCGATGCCCGCAAGAACGTCGGCGTGCCGATCGGTACGTGCGATGTCGCGCATGCGGTCGGGGCGCAGCGTGTCGAGGCTTACAGTGATGCGGCCGAGACCAGCGCCCCGCAGCTCCGCTGCCTGTTTGGCGAGCAACAGACCGTTCGTCGTCATGGCGAGATCCCGAACGCCCGGAACTGCCGCGAGCATGCGCGTCAGGGCCGGCACGTCATGGCGGAGCAACGGCTCGCCACCCGTAAGGCGGACTTTGTCGGCGCCGAGCGAGGCGAATACACCGACCAATCGCGTGATCTCTTCGAACGTCAGAATGGATTGCTTGGGGAGCCAGACGTAGTCCTGCTCAGGCATGCAGTACCGGCACCGCAGGTTACAGCGATCCGTGACCGAGACGCGGACGCTGCCGAGTGGACGATTGAAACGATCAGCGATCACGCAGGCCTCCAGCCACCGGTTTCCCGGAGTGGTCGACCCAGGTGCTCGTGCCGTCCGCGTGCATTTCTTTCTTCCATATCGGCAGGCGTCTCTTGACTTCCTCGATCACATAGCGGCACGCCGCAAACGCCCCGTCGCGATGCGGCGCGGCCGCGACGATCGCGATGCTCGCCTCACCGACCGGGATCGTGCCGAGGCGATGCCGGAGCATCACACGCGCTTCCGGCCAGCGCTCACGGGCCTCGGCCAGCATCCGCTCGATCTCGGCGATTGCCATCTCGTCGTATGCGGAATACTCGATGCTCGTGACGTCATCGTCTTTGCGCACCGTGCCCATGAAGACACAGGTACCGCCGCGATCGGGTCCCTGCACCTCGGCGAGGAGCGATTCGACGGAGATCGGGTGGACGGTGAGGTACGCCATCATCCCCGAGAGGGGAGGCAGCAATGCTACTTCGTCGCCGTCACTCACCCGCGTGTCCAGTTTCACCTGACGGAGGTTCAGGGCGGCAAGCGGACGAGCCGGCAAGGCTTGAGCGCCGGGGACTGTTTGCCGAACGCGCGCGAGTACGTCGCTCACCGTCGCCGTTGGCGGAACGGCGACGGCCGTCGACTCGCAGCCTGTCAGCTCTGCGTAGCGCGCGAAGAACCGTACCGTGACGTTCGGCATGATCCGATTATAGTCCCGACGCCAGAGCCTGCCAGATCTTTGCCTGCTTCGGCGTCGGATTCGGCGCCCGTGTGAGCGTGAGATGGGTGAGCGTGCGCTCCTTCACGACCGCGTTGAGCGTCAGCGTGCGACCCCCGCGTTGCACAGTGAGCGTGAACGGCTGGCCGGATTTTCCTTGATACTTCGTGCGGAACTCCATTCCCCAATTTTGGTCCGCCGCCACCGCGACGCCGCCGACATTGCTCAACACATCACCCGGCTGTACACCCGCAGCTTCCGCCGAGCTGCCCGGCGTGACGGATTGCACCTGCACGCCGCCCGTGGTCGTGGGACCAGTAGAGATTCCGACGAACGGAATGCTGACGACCGAGCGGTTGATGGCCAGCCCCGCCTTGGCAAACACGGTCTCGTATGGCAATGAGTCGCGGCCATCGATGTAGCGGCGATAGAACGTGTCCACGTCGGGCATGCCGGCCGCGCGCAGCTCGTGCAGCAGATCCGCCGTCAGGAAACCCCTGTTCTGGCGATAGTACTTCGTGTACAGCGCGCGCATCACGTCATCGAGACTGTGCGCATTATCGCTGGCGTCACGGATCGAGACGTCGAGCAGAAAGCCGAGCAGCGAACCCTTCGGATAGTAGAGTTGCGAGCTATTGATGTAGACCTCGTTGATCCACGTCGCCTCACTGCCGTCCTCCACGCTCCAGGGCTCGGGTGTGGATTCCACCTGATCCATGTTCGACGTCGCGTTCCGGAGGAATTGATCCGGGGTCCAGAGGCCGGAGCGCAGGTTCGTGATGTCCGCGTAGTAGTCGGTCACGCCTTCAGACCACCACAAGAGCGGCGTGTACTGCTCGCCGTGGTAATCGTACGGCCACATCTCGGCCGGGCGAATCCGCTTCACATTCCAGAGATGGAAGAACTCGTGCGACAGCAGCGGATACATGAAGTCGCCGAGGGTGCCGGACGCATCGGCGAACGCCTGCGCCGGCATGATGTCGTACTGCGAGTAGCTGTGCTCGAGGCCGCCGCCGAATCTGACCGGCTCGTGGATGACGTTGAAGAAGATCGTGTACACATCGTAGGGCGCGTCGCCCATGATGTGGTCCTGGACCGGCGCCATTTTCGCGATCCCGTTCCGCAAATTGGCGGCCACCGCGGGCGTGTAATCCGCGGCTGGCCACAGCGCGATCCGAATCCATTTCCCGCCCGCTTGCAGAGAATCGAGGTTGTATCGGCCCACGAACGTCATCGCGTCCGCCAGCTCGTGGTAGTTGGCGGCGTGGTACTCGCCATTGACCGGTCCCTTGAGCGCAGTCGTCACATGCCAACCGCTGGGCAGGTGGAAGCGCACGTCGGCGGGACGCTCGAGGTGGCTTTCTTCGAACATAAACAGATTGGTACCGAGAAACTGACCAAAGTCGCCGCTGACGCGCGCGATGGAGAGATCGATCGTGTCGGCGAGGAAATCGAAGTCCACGATCACGTGATCGCTGCCGCCGGTCACCACACGCCACGTGTCCTTATCCCGCCGATCCCACCGGAGCGACGCGCCGGCCGGGTTCTGCGCGGTGAATCCGTGGACGTAGCGGGCGTAATTCTGGATTTCATAGTTTCCCGGACTCCACGCCGGGAGCGACACGAACAGCGTCTCTTTTCCCGCCGTGGGGAAAATGGCGGCGACGGAGAACTCCTTCCTATCCGGATTCACACTGACATCGTAGACCGTCTGCGTCTGCGAAGCCAAAAACCGGGGAAGGATGAACGTGGTGACGGCGAGCAGGGCGAGACGACACGAATGACGCATCATTACTCCGCACAAGAGGTTCGGGACTCGGAGCAGCTCACCGATAATACCCACAAGGAGAACGGCCCCGGCAGCTCCACCGGGGCCGTCCGCCAAGTCGCCACCCTGCAGCGGCTTAGGACGAAACGCGCGCGCTCGCGTCGGCGACCATCGCGCGCAACTCCTTGCTGGGCTTGAAGACAGGAACGGGCCGCGCCGCTACTTCGACGGGATCACCAGTCCGTGGATTCCGCGCCATCCGCGTTTTGCGCTGACGGATCTTGAACGTCCCAAACCCGCGTATCTCAATGTTATGCTGCTCGGCTAGCGCTGCTTTGACCGCGTCGAGGAAGGAATCCACAACCCGCGCACAGTCCTTTTTTGAAATGAGGGGACCGGCAGTGCGAGCGATTTGCGCGGTGACCTTCTCGACCAGATCGGCCTTCGTCATTGGGTCCCCCCCGTCCCGAACGTCCGCCGGGTAGCAAAGTCGGGGGCTATGATACGGGCTTACTTATTTAGTGTCAAGAGCTTGTAGGAATTGTTGAAAGTGTCCCTGGGCGTCATGTGGGCCGGGCGACGCCTCCGGATGGTATTGGACGGCGAAAATCGGGTATTCCCGGTGCCGAATACCTTCGACCGTTCTGTCGTTGAGGTTAAGGTGCGTGACCTCAAGCGACTTCGCGCCGGGCACCCCCGACGTCTCCCCGCGGACCGCAAAGCCGTGGTTCTGGGACGTGATAAGTACTTGCCCCGTTGCGAGATCACGTACTGGATGATTGCCGCCGCGATGGCCATAGGGCAGTTTGACTGTCTCTCCGCCCAACGCGAGACCCATCAGTTGATGGCCGAGGCAGATCCCAAAGATCGGTATTGTCCCGTCGGACAGATCGCGAATGGTTTCGATTGCGTATCCCACGGCGGCCGGATCGCCGGGACCGTTGGACAGGAAGACGCCGTCCGGTTCGAGGTTGCGGACGGCAGCCGCGGTCGTCGCCGCGGGCACGACCGTCACGCGACATCCGTGCTGCACAAATAGTCTCAGGATGTTGCGCTTCATTCCGAAATCGAACGCGACGACGTGATGTGCCGCGTCGGCCGGACCTTCCGTGTAGGCGTTGGGAATGGTTGCCGCGCTCGCTAAATCGAGACCGTTCATCGAGGGCGATGCCGCCAGGGCTTTCGTGACCTCGGCTGTCGGCTCCTCGCCCAACGCCAGCACTCCGCGCATCGCGCCGCGCGAGCGGATGTAGCGCGTGAGCTGTCGCGTATCGACATCGGTGATGAGCGGCACTGTCGCGCCCGCGAGCCACTCGAGCAGCGGACCCGTGGCGCGCCAATTGGATGGCGTGCCCGACAGCTCGCGCACGACCACGCCGGCGACGCGCGGGCGGTCGGATTCGACGTCGTCCGGATTGATTCCATAGTTGCCGATCATCGGCGCCGTCATCACCACGATTTGGCCGAGATAGGAGGGGTCGGTAAAGACCTCCTGATAGCCGCTCAGGTTCGTGGTGAAAACGACTTCGGCGTAGGCTTGCTCGAACGGCAGTGGCGCGGTTCCGGCGAACCAGGCGCCGTCCTCTAGGAGGACGTAAGCGGGCGCGGCCTTACGGTCGACGATTGGTCGGGGGCTTGGCCGCTGGTGGCGCGGGTGGAGGCGTTGGCGCGGGTTGCGTCTCGATCGGCAGCGGCGTCTGCTGAACCGGCGCGGGGGCTTGCTGGCCCGCCCCCTGTTGCCCCTGGAGAACGGAGCGGACCTGCGTGCCCGACTTCGACATGAACGTGAGCATCAGCGCGATGAAGAGAAAGATCCCGGCGGTCCACCACGTCACTTTGGTGAGCAACGTGGTCGCCTGGCGACCGCCCATGATCGTTTCGGTGCCCGCGCCGCCACCCAATGTGGCGAGTCCGCCACCCTGCCCCGCCTGCAAGAGTACCGCGGTGGCGAGGATGAGGGAGTCGAGGATCAGGACGGCGACGAAAAACGTGTACATGCGCCGCGCAAGATACCTACGTTGCGGCGGTGCGCACAAGCTCAGCCCAGACTTTCGGATCGAGTGACGCGCCGCCGACGAGAACGCCGTCGAGCTCCCGCTCCGCAAGAAGCTCGGCGGCGTTTTTCACGTTGACGCTGCCGCCGTACAGAATCCGTGTTTCACCCGCCCGCCGGTCCTCGAGCCAACCGCGGATCGCCCGATGCACGTCGGCGGCGTCCTGGGGTGTCGCGTTACGACCAGTGCCGATTGCCCAGACCGGCTCATACGCGACGGTCGCCTGGACCTCGACGCGAGCTCCGAACGCCGCTTCCAGCTGTCGCGTGACGACGGTCAACGTTTCTCCGGCATCGCGCTGGGCCAGCGTTTCGCCCACGCAGAGCACAGGATGAAGATCCGCGCGGACGGCAGCCGCGAGTTTCTTGCCTGTCTGCTCGTACGTCTCGCCGAATACGTGCCGGCGCTCAGAGTGACCGATCAGCGTGGCACGCGCGCCCGCCTGAGCCGCCAATGGACCGGAGATCGCGCCTGTGAACGCGCCTTTGGGTTCCCAATAAATGTCCTGGGCGCCGGCCCGCAGATCGGCGCGCTTCGCTACGGCGGTGGCGACCGCCTCGAGTGAAACGGCGGGCGGGAAAAACCAGACCTGCCGGTCCGGTCGTTCGGCGTACTGCCCCAGAAATGTCGACAGATAGGTCCGCGCGTCGGCGGGACCGATATGCATCTTCCAATTGGCCGCAAAAAGGAGCGCTCTCAAGCGTCCTCGAGCGCAGCCACGCCCGGCAGCACCTTTCCTTCCAGAAACTCGAGTGACGCCCCCCCACCGGTCGACACGTGGGTGAGCTTGTCTTCCAATCCAGCGACGGCGGCGACCGAATCGCCACCGCCCACCACGGTCACCGCGCCTTTCTTGCCCGCCTCGACGAGGGCTGTGGCAATGGCGCGGGTGCCGGCGTCAAATGGCGGCGTCTCGAAGACACCCATCGGACCGTTCCAGAAGATCGTCTTCGCGCCTAGGAGACGGGCTCGGAAGTCGTGCTGCGTGGCCGCATCGATATCGTAAACGGCCCAACCCTTGGGAATCGCGTCGGCCGGCACCGACCGGCTTTCGCGGGCGCGTTCGAGCGAAGGGGCGATGACAGCTCCCCGGGGCAGGATGAGCTTCTTGCCCGAGTGCGCGAGCAGCTCTTTGGCGAGCGCGATGCGGTCGGGCTCGACGAGCGACGAACCAACTTCGAGCCCCATCGCGGCGAAGAACGTGCAGGCCATCGCGCCACCGATCAGCAGCTCATCGACGCGCGGCAGCAACGAGCGGATGACATCGATTTTCCCCGAGATTTTGGCGCCGCCTAACACGGCGATAAACGGCCGCTTCGGGTCCCGGAGTAACTCGCCCAGGTACTTGAGCTCTTTCTCCATCAGAAAGCCGGCGACGGCGGGCTTGAGCAAGTGCGCGACCGCTTCAGTCGACGCATGCGCGCGGTGGGCGGAGCCGAACGCGTCGTTCACGTAGAGATCGCCGAGGGCGGCGAAGGTTTGCGCGAGCTCGGGATCGTTCTTTTCTTCGCCCGGCCAGAAGCGCGTGTTCTCGACGAGCGCGACGCCGCCGCGCGGCAGGCGTCGCGTCGTGGCGACGCCGGTGACGGGATCTGGAATGAACTCGACCGGAGCGCCGAGCAGCTGCTCCAGGTCACGCACGATCTGTTTGAGGGAGAATTGTGGATCGGGTCCTCCCTTCGGGCGGCCGAGGTGCGATAGCAGGATCACCCGCGCGCCCTTCTCACGCAGATATTTGATCGTCGGCAGTGAGGCGCGGAGCCGCGTGTCGTCCGTGACCTTCCCGTTCTTCAGAGGAACGTTGAAGTCGACCCGCACTAACGCCCGCTTGCCGTCCAACGCCTGCGGGGGCAGATCCCGCAGGCTGCGTTTCGTCAAGGGCGGCGCCCGATATAGGCGAGCAAGTCGACGCAGCGCGCGGAGTAGCCCATCTCGTTGTCGTACCATGACGACACGTGCACGAGACTGCCGTCGATCACGGCCGTCGACATGGAATCCACGACGCTCGAGTAGAAGCTGCCGATGTAGTCGACCGACACGAGCGGCTCGTCACTCACGTCGAGAATGCCCTTGAGTGATCCTGCGGCGGCTTGACGGAACGCCGTGTTCACCGCGTCGACGGTGGTGGAGCGCTCGACTTCAGCCGTGAGATCGACGATCGACACATCGGGCGTGGGAACGCGCAGCGACACGCCGTCGATCTTGCCCTTCACCTCGGGGATCACGAGGCCGGTGGCTTTGGCGGCGCCCGTAGTGGTCGGGATGATGCTGAGTGCCGCCGCCCGCGCGCGCCGCAGGTCCTTGTGCGGCAGATCGAGGATCTGCTGGTCGTTCGTGTAGCTGTGGACGGTCGTCATGAAGCCGTGCTTGAAGCCGAAGTTGTCCATCACGACTTTGACGACGGGGACCAGGCAGTTGGTGGTGCACGAGGCGTTCGAGATGATGTGATGTTTGGCGGGATCGTACTTCTCGTGGTTGACGCCCATGCAGATCGTGATGTCTTCACCCTTGGCGGGCGCGGAAATCACAACTTTCTTGGCGCCAGCCGCGAGATGCTTGGCGGCGTTGTCGCGATCGGTGAATCGGCCGGTGCTCTCGAGCACCAGCTCCACGCCCAGATCCTTCCACGGCAGTTTCTCGGGCTCCCTGATGGCCGACACTTTGATCTGTTTGCCGTTTACGATCAGCGCGTCGCCTGTCGCCTCGACGGTGCCGGGAAAGCGTCCGTGCACCGAGTCGTACTTGAGGAGATGCGCGAGCGTCTTCGTGTCGGTGATGTCGTTGACCCCAACGAATTCGAGGTCTCCGCCGGCTTGCTTGGTGATCGTCGCGGCGCGCAGCACGTTTCGTCCGATGCGGCCGAACCCATTGATCCCTACCCGAACCGCCATGACGCTCCCCTTACGTGAAGTCTGGAATTGCTGCGCGGGCGAAGGTTACGCCCATGACTCGCGTCGCGCCGGCCTGCGCTAATGCCCTCGCTGCTTCGGCCAGCGTCGCGCCCGTCGTAAAAACGTCGTCAACAAGTATCACCACCGACGGGGCTCGAGGTCTTGCCACCGCAAACGCACCTGCGACGTTCGCTAGCCGAGTCTCCGGTGTCAACGCCGTTTGCGTCGGCGTTTCGCGCGTGCGCGCGAGCAAGTGAGGCAGCACGGGCACTCTCCACTGTCTGCCCAACGCGCGCGCGAGCGCGTCGCTCTGATTGTAACCACGCTGCCGCAGTCGCTTCGGCGCGAGCGGAATGGGAGCGAGGGCCGACGAACCGATGGTCGAATCAGCAAGACCGCCCATCACCGCCGCCATATCGTCGGCGATGCGCGGAAGTCCGCCATACTTGAGCGCGTGCACGGCCGCTCGAGCACCCTCAGACAGCCAGACCGCGGATCGCACGGATTGGAGCGCAGCAGGCCAGTCGACACAGAGACGACAAGGGCCGAAATGCGGCTCGGGCTGACCGCAGCGCTCGCACCACGGCGGTCGTACTGGGCGCCAACGTTGCCGGCACACGGCGCAGACCAACGACTGCGCGTTCCGGACGCTGAGGAGTCCATGACACAGGAGACACTCCGCCGGCAGCAGCAGCTGCTCGACCGCGGCAACGCTAGACACGCAGCGCGCGGTTGACGGCGGCTCGCATGACTTGCACCGGTGCGTCGCTACCTGGGAAGAAGCGGGGAAACGACGCCGCTCCTTGCTGCACGAGCATCTCCCGTCCGTCCTGAGCCTCGATGCCGCGTTCACGCAGCGCATGCACCCAACGCGTCTCCTGCGGTGCGTACACGAGATCGAGCGCCTTGCTGACACCGGGAATGTGGTTGACGTCGATCGGTAGCGGATCGTGCCCGGCCAGTCCCACCGGCGTCGCGTTGATCGCCACGTCGATCTCGACCGCGCCCGCGGCGACCTCGACTTCGGCCCCGATCGTTCGCCCCCAGGCGGCGAACTCTCTGGCGCGGTCCGCATTGCGGGACCGGACCCACAGCCTGGCGCCGCGGTCAGCTGCGGTCACCGCGACCGCGCGCGCGGAGCCGCCGGTTCCGACCACGAGCCACCGGCCGCCCTTGCGCGCCACACCCAAGTGATCCAACGCCGCTGACGCACCGAATACATCCGTGTTGTCTCCGACCAATCCGCCGTCTTCGGTCCAGAACGTATTGCACGCGCCCACGCGGGCGCAGACATCCGTTTTGCGCATCACGGATCGTTCGACCGCTTCTTTGTGAGGAACCGTCACGTTGCCGGCGCCGCCCGTGGCGGCTTGCATGGCGAGCACGTCGGACAGCGATCCGGCGGGGACGCGCAGCGCGACGTAGACCGCATCGATCCCCAGCGCGCGGCAGGCGGCGTTGTGCATCACGGGAGACAGGGAGTGGGCCACCGGATCGCCGATGACCGCGAGAAGTCGTGTCTTAGCGCTGATCTCCACGCTTACTTTCGGCGGCGAGTCGTTCGGCGACGGCGGCCGCGAGGGCTTCGAGCTCCTCACAAGTGTCGCGGTACACTTGGAGGTCTCCGCCGAAGGGATCACTCACTTCGTCACCACCGCGACCGACATACTCGCCGAGGACGAACACGCGTCCTTCGCCGCCCAGCTCGTCGACGCGCGCGCGATGGTGCCGGGCCATCGTGAGAATCAGGTCGGCTTGCTCAACGAGCTCCCGGGTGAGCAGACGCGCGCGGTGACCGGAGAGGTCGAGCCCACGCTCGAGCCCGACCAGGTACGCGCCTTCGGAAGCGGGCGCGCCATCCCAGGCACCCGTTCCTGCGGATGTCACCTGCATTTCAAGCCCTCGTTCCTTGAGCGCGCGCTCGAGCAGCGCGGCGGCGAGCGGGCTACGGCAAATGTTGCCGGTGCAGACAAAGAGGACGTGCTGGGTCATGGAGCGAGCCGACCGACGGCGCGGCGCAGCTCGCTCAGACTGAGCGTTCCTTCGCGCACGATCTGCGCCTCCGGTCGCGTGCAGTCAACGACGGTGGATGGCGGCCGGTTCCCCAGGACCCCGCCATCGAGGACGAGCAGCGTTCCCGACTCCACGGCTGGCGCGAAGTCGCGCGCGATTGCAGCGGCACCCGGGCCCGGCGGTTGGCCGGGAAGATTGGCGGAGGTCGAGGTCAGCGGCGCGCCCAGAGCCGCGATCAGACTCGCGATCGCCTGATGCGAGGTCCAACGCACAGCGATGCCGCCGTCCGGCCCGCGCAACAGATCCGGCAGCTGCCCAGAGCCGCCGGGCAGGACGAGCGTGAGCGGTCCCGGCCAGAAGGCGCGCGCCAGCGCGTCGGCCGAAGCATTGAACGCGAGGCCGTGTGCCTCAGCCATGCCCCGATCGCTGATGAGCAGGAGAAACGGTTTGCCCGCGGACCGTCCCTTCAATGCCGCGAGCGCCGCCACGTCGGCTTGCAAGGCGCGCGAGCCGAAGCCGTAGACCGTCTCGGTGGGGTACGCGAGCAAGCCACCCGCCCTGAGATGCTTCACCACGCGTGGAATCGCCGCGGCGACGTCCGCCGCTGACTGAAATGGCAGCGGCTTCACCAGAGCTCACGGGCGAGCGCCTCGGCGATCCGGAAATCGTCGGCCGTCGTGATCTTGACGTTATACGGCGAATCGGGAATCAACTCGACCGGGAAGCCCGCCCGCTCACACACTTCGGCGTCATCGCTCGGCGCTCCCCCGTTGAGCGTCGCGTCCTCGAGCTGCGCATATGCATCGTCGAGCATCTGCCGTGGGAATCCTTGCGGTGTCTGCGCGCGCCAGATGCGCTCGCGATCAACGGTGCGCGCAATGCGTGGCGTCGGCCGGTCGCTGCCCTGCCCCACTTCCTTGAGCGTGTCAGATGCTGGAACGGCTGCCACGGCGCCGACGCCCGCACGCGCCCGCGCGATCACGGCGTCAATGGTACCGCGACTGACGAAGGGCCGGGCGGCGTCGTGTACGAGGACGACGCTCGTCCCGGATCGGAGTGCTTGGAGGCCGGCGCGCACGGAGTCCACGCGCTGCGGACCACCCGCAACGAGTCCGAGGCTGTCGCCGCGGAGTTTGCCGAGCCACTCGGGTGGGCGATCGGCATAGCCGGGAGGGAGGACGACGATGACCTGCCGCACTTCCGGATGTGAGGTGAAGGGACGCAACGCGCGGAGCAGCATCGGAACGCCGAGGATCGGACGAAACTGCTTCGGCTCGCCGGGTCCTGCCCGTACGCCTCCGCCCGCCGCCACCACGACGACTCCAATATCAGGCGGCGAGGCGCCGGGTGAGCTCACTGATTCCCTCCAGCCCTATGACTTCGAGGTCGCTGCTCGTCCGCTGCGAGCGCGCCGACAAGAACACGCGGCGGAACCCCTGCCGCGCCGCTTCGACGAGTCGGCGTTCGACACCGGCGACGGGGCGGATTTCGCCGCCGAGACCCACTTCGCCGAGAAAGAGCGCATCCGCTGGAACGGGGCGGTCGTGGACCGTCGAGACGAGGGCGGCCAGGACGGCAAGGTCCGTCGATGGCTCAACCAATCGCACGCCACCGGTGACATTCACAAAAACGTCCAGGCTTCCGAACGGCAGGCCGGCGCGGCGCTCGAGGACCGCGAGCAGCAGCGCGAGCCGGCGGTGATCGAGGCCGGTGGCAACGCGCTGCGGCGTTCCGAAACCGGCCTTCGATGCGAGCGCCTGGATCTCCACGAGCATCGGCCGGGTCCCTTCCATCAACGCCGTGATCGCCGAGCCTGACGCGCCGGTCGAGCGCCCGGCCAGGAACGCGGCCGCGGGGTCTGCGACCGGCTCGAGACCCGCGCCCGTCATGCGAAACACACCTATCTCATCGACCGAACCGAAGCGGTTCTTCACCGCGCGCAGGATCCGGTGATCGAGTGTGGTTTCTCCCTCGAAGTAGAGCACGGTGTCGACGATGTGCTCGAGTGTCTTCGGACCCGCAATGCCGCCGCCCTTGGTGACGTGCCCAACGAGCAGTACCGCCGGCCCCGATTCCTTGGCGAACCGCATCAGCCGGGCGGCGCACTCGCGGACCTGGCCGACGTTGCCGGGAGCGCCTTCGAGCTCTTCAGTGTAGGTCGTCTGCACCGAGTCGAGCAGGACAACGCTCGCCTTCAGCTGCGCGGCGTGAAGCAGAATGGATTCGAGGCGCGTCTCGCCGAGAACGTGAATGCCGCCGGCATCCTCCTGCAAGCGATCGGCGCGCAGGCGCAATTGGTCGGGCGACTCCTCGCCCGAGACATACAGCGTCGCGATGCCCTGGCTCTCGAGCCGTGCGGCGCACTGCATGAGGAGCGTGGATTTGCCGATGCCGGGCTCGCCGCCGACGAGAACAACGGAGCCCGGAACAATGCCCCCACCCAAGACGAAATCGAATTCTGCCAATCCGGTGCGCCAGCGGTCTTTGCCGACGGTTGGAAGGTTGGAAAGTTGGACGGGAACAGCGGTCGTTTCCTTCCAACCTTCCAACTTTCCAACTTTCCGTCCAACCACTTCTTCCACCAGCGCGTTCCACGCCCCGCATGCGTCACACTTTCCACCCCATTTAGGCTGGTCCGCGCCGCATTCGGTGCACCGAAAAACCGAATGGGCTTTAGACACGGCCGGCCTCGAGGGGGGGAGCCTCGCGCGCCGTGTAGTTGTCGAAGCGCGTGTATTCCTTCTTGAAGTGCAGCTTCACGGTGCCGGTGGGGCCATTGCGCTGTTTCCCGACGATCACCTCCGCAATGCCCTCGATGCTATCGTTTGTTTTGGGATCCACCGGGCCGTCGTAGAACTCCTGCCTATAGATGAAGCAGACGACGTCGGCGTCCTGCTCGATTGCCCCGGACTCGCGCAGGTCGGACAGCTGCGGCCGGCGGTGCTCCCCTCCCCGCTGTTCGGGCGCGCGCGAGAGCTGCGAGATTGCGACGACGGGCACGTCGAGCTCCTTGGCGAGCGCCTTGAGGGAGCGGGAGATGTAGGAGATCTCCTGCTGCCGGTTCTCGACGTCGCCGGGACCTTGCATCAATTGCAAGTAGTCCACGATCACGAGCGCAATGTCGTGCTCGGCCTTCAACCGGCGTGCCTTCGAGCGCATGGCCAGCGGCGTGAGCGCGGCGGAGTCGTCAATCCAGATCGGCGCCGTCCCCAACAGTCCCGCGGCCCGTGCAAGCTTCGGGTAATCATCGTCGCGGAGCTGGCCGCGCCGCAGCCGCTGCGCATCGACCAGCCCTTCCGAGCAGAGCAGCCGCTGCACGAGCTGATCCTTCGACATCTCCAGCGAAAAGAAGGCGACGCCGGTGTTGTGCTCGATCGCGGCGTGCTGCACGATATTCAGCGCAAGCGCGGTCTTGCCCATGGATGGACGCGCGGCGATGATGACGAGATCGGCGCGCTGGAAGCCAGCCGTGTAGCGATCCAGATCGACGAATCCGCTGGGGACCCCAGTCAACGCGCCCGCGCCCGATTGGAGTTGCTCGATCCGCTCCATCGTCGGCCAGATCAGCTCCTTGATGCGAATGAACTCCTCGGTGCGCCGGAATTGCGCCACCTGGAAGACGCGGTGCTCCGCATTGTCGAGCACTTCGCCGGCGGTACCGTGGCCCTCGTAGATGTCCTGGATGATGCCGGTGGCCGCCTCGACGAGCCGGCGCAGCACCGCCTTGTCGCGCACGATCCTGGCGTGGTAGTCGATGTTGGCGGCGGTGGGGACGACATCGATGAGCGCCGCGATGTATTCCATCCCGCCGGCGCGGTCCAGGTCGCCGCGGCGCGACAGTTCATCGCGCAACGTCACGGGATCGATGACGTCGCCGCGCTCGGTCAGCGACAGCATCGAGCGGAACAGCAGCCGATGGCCTTCTCGGTAGAACATCGTGTCGTCCAGGACTTCAGCGGCTTTGAGCGCGGCGTCCTGGTCGAGCATCATGGCGCCGAGGACGGCTTGCTCGGCTTCATTACTCCATGGGGTCTGCCGACCCGCGAACTCAGTCGTCGAGGAGGCGAGCGGCGATACGGACGTCATCCCAGGTTGGTCTCTTCCAATGAGGGTTACGCAGCAGAGCAGCCGGGTGATAGGTCACCACGACCGGGATGCCGCGGAAGCGATGGATCTGATTGCGGAGCGATCCTAACGACTGTTTGGTGTTGAGGAGCGACTGCGCTGCCGTCCCCCCCATCGCCAGAATCACGTTCGGCTTCACCAGCTCGATCTGACGATAGAGGAAAGGCAAGCAGGCCGCGATCTCATCGTATTGCGGGAGCCGATTCTCGGGCGGCCGGCACTTCACGATGTTGCAGATGAAGACCTGGTCTCGAGGCAACTTGATCGCCTCGAGAATCTTGGTGAGCAGCTCGCCCGCCCGACCTACGAAGGGGCGGCCGGTTTCGTCTTCGGTGCGACCGGGGCCTTCTCCAATGACGACGAGGCGCGCCGTGGCGGACCCTTCCCCGGGAACCGTGTTGATCCGTCCCTCGCATAGCTTGCACTTCTGACAGGCCGCAATGAGAGTCGCAACGTCGGTGAGTGTCGCTGCCCGTTGGATAGGATCGGAGGCGAACAAGTCTTCAGCAGGTGGGTCGAAGCTCAGCCCCGCTGATGGGGTGTCCGTTGCGGGTTTGGTTTTCCCCGGACCTGCGTCCGGGGTCAGAACTTGGGTGGCCGGTGCCGTAGTCAGATTGTCTGACCCCGGGCGCAAGCCCGGGGTTGAGGAAATGGGCGGGAGAATCACCGCATCTCCCCCTAAGAGCCGCTGCTGTTTCAGATATTCGATTGCCAGAGCCCGGCCGTCAGTCAAAGCTCTTCTTCCACGACGTCGAGGATGCGTTCGGCCACGTCGCGCTTGGGCAGCAGCGGCAGGTCGACTTGCTTGCCGTTGCGTCCCAAAATCGTCACGCGATTCGTCGTGACCTCGAATCCCGCACCGGGCTCGAGGGCGTCATTGAGGATCACGAAGTCGAGCGCCTTATTCTGCATCTTGGACCGCGCCTTGGCGAGACCGTTCCCGGTTTCCAGGGCGAAGCCGACCACAACCATCCGCTTCGGTCGCTCGAGTGAGGCGAGAATGTCCGGCGTCGCTTCCAGCTCGACCGTGAGCGGACCGTTCTCCCGCGGTCGCTTCTTGTCGGCGAGCTGTTTGGGACGATAGTCCGCGGGCGCGGCGCTCATGATCAGGGCGTCCGCATCTTTCACGAGCGCCTGGACCGCACGCTGCATCTCCTCGGTGGTCTCGACGTGCTGCGTCGCAAGACCGGAAGGCGGCGCCAGCTCCGTTGGACCCGTCACGAGCACGACGTTGGCTCCGCGGCTCGAGGCGGCCTCCGCTAACGCATATCCCATGCGACCGCTCGATGGATTCGTGATGACGCGCACCGGGTCGAGGTGTTCGCGCGTCGGCCCGGCCGTCACGACGACTCGTTTGCCGGACCACTTGCTCTTCGGATTCCCTTGCTGCGCTTTTCCGAGGAGCCGTTCCGCCTCCGCGAGGATCGTCTCGGGTTCACTCATCCGGCCCGGCCGTTCGCTCGGCCCTTCGGCGAGCGCGCCGATCTCCGGGCCGACAAAATGCCAGCCACGCGCGTTGAGTGTCTTGACGTTCGCGGTGGTCGCCGGATTCGCGTACATCGCGTCGTTCATCGCAGGCGCCGCGAGAACGAGGCGGTCGGCGCGCGCGAGCAGCAGCGCCGTGAGCAGGTCGTCCGCCATTCCCATCGCGGCGCGCGCGAGAACGTTCGCCGTCGCGGGCGCCACGATGACGAGATCGGGATCTTTGGCGAGATCGATGTGCGCGAGGGCCCGGCCCCGCTCCCACAGCGAGGTGAGGACCGGACGACCGATGAGCGCTTCGAACGTCAGCGGCTGCACAAACTCGGTGGCCGCGGCGGTGAGCACCACATCCACGGTGGCTCCCGCTTCGGTCAGCCGGCGAGCCAGTGTACAGCTCTTATAGCAGGCGATTCCGCCCGACACGCCGAGCACGACGTGACGGTCGGTGAGAGACATCAGGTTTCCTGCTGGCGCCGCCGCCGCACCAGGCGGTACTTGAGGCCGCCGCGCACCAGCTCGTCGAAGGCGCGCGTGGTGAGCTTCTCTTCCCAATCGACGGAACGGTCGCGCGGGAAATCGTTGACGTAGCGAGCGAATTTGGCCGCCACGAGCACGCCGAGATACTTGTTCTGCGTTTGTCCTGCGACTTCTGCCGGGGTCACAATGCGCATTGCTCAGCCTTTCTGTTGGTGCAGTTCATCATAGAGTCGTTGGGCCTCGGCTTGCAGTCCGCGCCCGTAGTTCGTGATCCACTCGAAGTCTTTCTTTTCTCTGCTCCGGCCCCGCGTGTCATCGGCAATGCTCACGACCTCGGCAACCGCCTTGGCGAGATCGTCGTTGCGAATCCACCGATCGAACAACGTCGACTGCTGCAACTCGTATTCGGCCCGCTCCAGGCGCTGGCGGATCTGCTCGATCGATTCACTCTTCCGCTGATGCAGTCGCTCCAGCAACACCCGCGGATCGCTCGGCAAAATGAAGATCGAGACTGAGCGAGGATGCGGAAACTGCTCCCGCACCTGTCGCCCTCCCTCGACCTCGATGTCGAGGAGCACGTGCTTGCCGGCTTGCAGCACTTTCTCCACTTCGTCCTTCAGCGTGCCGTACAACTCACCCGCGTACTCGGCATACTCGAGGAACTTGCCGGCGCCGACGGCTTCGAGGAACTGCGTCCGCGTCTGAAAGTGATAGTCCACTCCGTCCCGCTCATCGGGACGAGGCGCCCGCGTCGTCGCCGACACCGAGAAGCCGAATCGATCGGGATACTGTTCGCGGACCGCCCTCGCGATGGTCGTCTTGCCGCCGCCCGAAGGCGCGGACAGGACGACGATCCGGGGCCGTGCCGTCACTCCAAATTCTCCAACTGCTCCCGGAACTTCTCGAGGTCCCCCTTCATCGCGATCACGGTCTGCGTGATCCGTGCATCATTGGCCTTGGAGCCCATCGTGTTCACCTCGCGCAACAACTCCTGCGCCAGGAACCCGAGCTGCTTTCCGACCGGCTGATCCGACTTGAGCGCCGCACGCGCCGCCTCGATGTGAGCGCGAAAGCGCACCAGCTCCTCGGTAATATCCACCCGGTCGGCGAGCAATGCGATTTCGAGCGCCAAACGCTGTTCATCAACTGTGGCGGCCGAGGTCAGCTCAGCAATGGCTTGTTTCAGCCGCTGATGCTCCGCCTTCAGTCGCGCGGGTGCCTGCGCCTCGACCTCGCGCGCTGCTTTCTCGAGCGCGTCGAGCCGGTCATTCAACTCGATCGCGAGCGCCCGACCTTCCCGTTCGCGCATCGCCACCACGTCGCGCGCCGCGCGTTCCACGATCGGCTTGACGTCGGCCCACTGCACCGCGTCCTGGTCGCGGCCATTCACCGCCGTCAACACATCCGGATGCCGGGCGACGAAGGCCAGATCCACCGTCCCCTTGAGCTTCAGCTTCTTCTTGAGCTGCTGGGCGGCGGCCAGCACCTGTTTCGCGCGCGACAGGTCAACGGCGACGCCGCTCTCTTTGGGTGGCCCATCGACCCATCGCGCCGTGACCGCCACATGCCCGCGCTCCAGGAGCTGGCGCAGCCGGTCGCGCATCTCGATTTCGACGCCGGCGAGATCGGCCGGCAGCTTCAGCTGCGGGTTGAAGTAGCGGTGGTTGACGGTGCGGATGTCTACCCGCAGACGTCCGCCCCCGGTTGAGACTCGATCTTCGGCAGAGCCGAAGCCTGTCATGCTGCGCGGCACAAGTCGTTAAATGTAGTCGGGGAAGCTAGTTCGTGAAGAACCAGCGGGCGCCGTACTGCTGCACGCTCTTGGGAAAGCCCAGCCCCGCTACGTAACTCGAGCGCATCACATTCACGTTCTGGATGCACCAAAAGATCGTGACCCCGGCGAGCTGCAGCTCGAGGTTCGTGTCGACGAAACTCGCGCCGCCCATGGTACGCTGGATCGCCGCGGTCGTATCGACGCCGCCCAGCGCCCAGCTGCTCCAGGACTCCATGGCGACCTCACCGTGCAGCGCGAAGATGCCGCTCTTGAAAACGCGCCAGAATTTGGAATGGAAGGTCGCGGCGATGCGGGCGTGATGCGGCGGCTCGAAGTCGCCACCGCCCACCACCGCATCGAAGTACCAGCCGGACAGCGTGAATCCCGGAAGCACTCGCAGCGACGCGTGGCCGGCTATAAAGTCGGTCGAGGGAGTAGGATGCAGAGCGGTGACCGTCTTGATTCCGACAGCGAACGCCAGCGGCGCGAATGGATCGCGACGCCCACGCCCGATCTCGATCATGAGTCTCGGGCTGTCGAAGCGCACCCATCCCGCGACGTCATTCGTCCGCTGGAGCGAGTCCTTGGCGACGAACAACGCTTGTACGTCGCGTTGCCACGCCGCCTCCGCGCGCGCGGAAAATCCCAGTGGCAGCGCGATGCCGGCTGTGAGATATGCGCGGTCGCCGGTTCGTCCACCCGTGTAGCTGGAGTGACGCACCGTGCCGGCCAGCGTGAAAAACGAAACAGGCGCCCAACCGGCGCGAGCTTCCAATTGCTGCGGGAGGCCGGCGGCGCCCAACCGAGCCGTGGCCGTCACATTAGCTCTGCGCCAGGTATTGCTCGCTTCGACCGTGATGCTCGAGACGGTCCGCGGCGCGATCGCCGTGTCCTGGCTGATCGCGCTGGTGGCGAGCGCGGTGCTGAGCCGGTACCCCAACCCATCCTCGCGCTGGCCGACAAACAGGCGCAACAGCCGCTCGCGACGATCCTGCCGCCACGGGTCCACGCCGTCCCCAGCGGCGCGATGCCAGCTGGAGCTCGCGATTTGAAAGGAGGCACCCACGCGCGCGCCCGGTGGCACGTACTCGAACTTGAGCCACAGGTCACTCGTTCCGAAGGGCGTGATCGTACTGCCCACCGGCCCAATGCCGATGCTGTTCCAGTCGGCGAGGAGTGCGACGCCAAAACCGGAACGTCCGCGCGTGGCATATCCGGCGCGATAGCCCGCGATGTCATAAACGCCTGTCAGAATCCCGATCTGTGTGGCTGCGGATGTCGACCGTGCGCGAGCCGTGACGAGATAGACCCGCAGCGAGCCGGGAAGCACGATGACGTCGACGCGCTCGAGCGGCGCCAGGGAAATGCGTGCCGGGTCGATATAGATCGAGTCCCGTCCCAAAGGCACGAACGGCACGCCATCCCAGTAGATCTCGAGCGCCGCCGGGCCACGGCCGCCATACAGGACGATCTCGGCCTGTCCATACCAGCCGCCGCGCGCGACGTACACGCCCGGTATGTGGCCCAGGAGATCGCTGAGCGTGCGAACTCGGTTGAAGAGCAGCGAGTCGGTGGTGAAGGTGTACCGCGACCCCGGCGGCAACGGGCCCGGCGCGATCGCGGCGGCGAATACGGGCAGCAGCGCCGGCGTGGTATCGCGGGCCGTGGTGTCGCGTTGCGTCGAGTCGTGAGCTGCGGTGGTGTCTCGGCGGGTCGTATCAGCCTGAGCGGCCGCGCCGGAGGCGAACGCGCTGGACAACCCGAGCGCGAGCAGACTGCCGCGAATCAAGCGCCCGCAGCGCCAGCGCGTTTGAGCAAGAATTCGGTGAACAGCCGCACGCCGATCGCCGTCGGTCCCTTTGCGTGACTTGGGCCTTCGCCTTCGAGATAGGCCGTCCCTGCGATGTCGAGATGCACCCACGGAAAGCTGTCCACGAACTCGCGCAGGAACCACGCGCCGGCAATCGTGCCGGCCGCGCGGCCGCCGGAATTCTTGACGTCGGCGACGTCGGACTTCAGCAGCTCCCGATAATCGTCCCACAGCGGCAGCGGCCAGCAGCGCTCGCCGGCGCGCTCGCCGGCGTCGCGTACCTCGGCGAGCAACGCCTCGTCGTTGCCCATCATGCCGATCGCGTGATGGCCGAGTGCGATGACGACGGCGCCGGTCAGCGTCGCGGCATCGATCGCCGCAGCCGGCTTGAAGCGCCGAGCGTACGACAGTGCGTCGCAGAGAATCAGGCGCCCCTCAGCATCGGTGTTGATGATCTCGATCGTCTTCCCCAGGTGGCTTTTCACGACGTCGCCCGGTTTGATCGCGGTGCCGGAGGGCAGATTTTCCGTGGCGGGGATCAGGCCAACGACGTTGATCTTGGGCTTCAGGCGTCCCAGGACTTCGAACGCGCCGAGTACGGCGGTCGCACCCGACTTGTCGAACTTCATGTCCTCCATGTTCGCGGCGGGCTTGATCGAGATTCCACCCGAATCGAACGTGACGCCCTTGCCGATCAGCACAACGGGGGCGCCTGTGCCGCCCTGATACTCCAGCACAATAAACCGCGGTTCCTCCGCGCTTCCCTGGGCGACGGCGAGCAGCGCCCCCATCCCTTCCTTCTTTATCTGTGCGAGATCGAGGATCGTGACGCCGAATTTGTAGGTGGTCGCGAGTTTGCGAGCCTGCTCGCCGAGGAAGGTGGGGGTGCAGACGTTGCCAGGCTGCATTTGGAGATTGCGCGTGAAGAGGTAGCCGGCAGCCACCGCATCGCCGATGCGCCGGCCGGCCTCGGCTTCCTCCTTGTCGGCCTTGTCTATGACGATTTCGACCGACTCGAGCTCTGGCTTGGGATCCTCGGGCTGCTTTTTGAGCTCGGTGAATTGCCAGCCGCCCTGCGCGGCACCTTCAATCGCCACCTGTACGATTTCGGCGACGCCGAGGCCACCACGCGCTTCCTTTGCCACTGCTATGGTGAATGTCTTGGTCCCCAGGCTGTGCGCGCGCTTGGCTGCTATCGCTGCACCGCGGCGAATCGAGCTGCGCGTGATCTCGGTCGCCTTTCCAATGCCCACGAGCAGGATGCGCTCAGCCTTGCCTGAGGGGGCGCCATAAACAAGAAGCGCCTCGTCCTTCTTGCCCTTGTAGTCTCCCGACGCGATCGCGCGCTCGAGACTCGCATCCTTGAGCGGCGCTTGATTGTCCGAGACCAGGACCGCCAGTAAAGGACTCTCGACGCTCTCGAGGGAGCGCGTTGAGATGAGATTTTTCACGAAAGGTGCTCGATGATGGCGTCGGCGAATGCGGAGGTCGAGACCTCTGTCGCACCCGGGAGCTGCCGCGCCAGATCGTAGGTGACGTGTTTCGACGCAATCGCGCCTTCGAGGCCGCGGACGATCGCGCGTCCCACATCTTCCCATCCCAGCTCTTCGAACATCATCACGCCCGAGAGGATGACGCTGCTGGGATTCACTTTGTCCTGGCCCGCGTATTTCGGCGCGGTGCCGTGCGTCGCTTCGTACACGGCGTACCCGTCCCCCACGTTGCCACCGGGCGCCAGGCCCAACCCGCCGACTTGCGCGGCCGCCGCATCGGAGAGGTAGTCGCCGTTGAGATTGGGCGCGGCGATCACGGAGTACTCGTCCGGACGCAGCACGAGCTGCTGAAACATGGCGTCGGCAATGCGATCCTTGATCATCACTTTGCTCACATCCTCTTTCCGCTTAGCGCCCTCGGCTTCAGTCACGGTCTGCTCCGCGAATCGCTCCTTGGCGACTTCGTACCCCCAGTCCCGAAACCCGCCCTCCGTGAACTTCATGATGTTGCCCTTGTGGACGAGGGTCACGGAAGGACGCCGCCGCTTGATCGCGTACTGGATCGCCTTCACGATCAGGCGCTGCGATCCGAATTTCGACATCGGCTTGATACCGATCGCGCTGCCGGCGCGAATCTTCGCGCCAAAACGGCGCTGCAGGAATTCGATCAACGCGTCGGCTTCCGGGCTCCCTGCCTTGTACTCGATGCCGGCGTACACGTCTTCGATGTTTTCTCGAAAAATCACGATGTCGAGTTTCCCCGGCTGTTTGACGGGCGCCGGGACGCCGGCGATATACCGCACCGGCCGAATGCAGGCGTACAGATCGAGCAGTTGCCGCAAGGCGACGTTGAGCGAGCGAATGCCGCCGCCGACGGGCGTGGTCAACGGGCCCTTGATGGCGACGCGGTGCTCGCGGATGATGCCGAGGGTCTCTTCGGGCAGCCAGTCGCCCGATTGATTGAACGACTTTTCTCCGGCCAGTATTTCCCGCCAGACGATGCTGCGCTTGCCACCCGACGTGCGCGCGACCGCGGCGTCGAAGACCTTGGCCGCGGCGCGCCAGATGTCGGGCCCGGTACCGTCGCCTTCGATGAAGGGGATGATGGGATGGTCGGGAACGATCCAGTGTCCATCCCGGTAGTCGATCTTCGCCCCGACGGCGCCGCCGCGGCGACCTTCAAGCTGGGTTGGCATGGACCCCAGTTTACCACAAAAAGGCCCGCCTTTGCAGGCGAGCATTTTCCGTTTGGGGTGACGCGCCGGAACAGGCGGAGGTGCGACCGTGTAAGGCAATTATGCGAATCGCTCACTCGCCGATCGTGCTTAGCCTGATCACCTTGGTGATCGCGAGCTGCGGTGACGGCTCCGGCTTGATCGGCATCGCAACCGGAGGCGGTGGCGGCGGCGGTAGCCTTGCCGCGGCGGTCGCTTTCTTCGTTCAACCAAACTCAGCGACGGCCGGCCAAGCCATTTCGCCGCCGGTCGAGGTCGTCGCGAAGGATTCGTTGGGAAACACGGACAGCACGTTTACCGGGGCTGTCACCGTGTCACTCGCGTCCAATCCGGCAGGCGGCTCGCTGAGCGGGACTACAACCAGGCGCGCTGTGGCGGGCATCGCAAGCTTCGGTGATCTCGTGATCGATAAGCCTGGGACCTATACACTGAGCGCATCGACAAGCAGCGTGACCCCCGTCACCAGCAACGCATTCACGGTCACAACCGCAACCGGGCCTTGAGCGGGGCCACCCCGCCGCTACAGTCGGTACCCGACCAGCGTTCCTGACGCCGTCCGCAAGAACAGCATCCCCGCAATATCGTCAACCGCATACACGGGCTCGCGCTCTTTGCCGAGATCGACGCGAGCGCGCGGTTGCGCGCTGTCTTTGTCGATTTGTAAAAGGACGTTGCCGTCTCCGTCCGGTGACCGCGTCAACATGAATACGGAGCTCGGCACACTGAGCGATGCCTTGAAGCGCTTCGTGGCCATCGCGGCCGCTTGGTTGGAGTAGCCCTGCAGCTGTGCGCCTCCCTGCGTGTACGTGGTGGAGATCTGCCCCATGATGCGGCGTGCATTCGTGTCAGTCGCGGTGCGCGACGCTTGCGCGAAGGCGTCGCCGTAAGAGGATGCAGCAGCGCCGTACAGCCCTGCTCTGATTGACTGGATTCGGTAGAGGGCGCGGAGCAGACCTGGCAACCGTGGCGCGGGATGATAGACCTGCTGCTTGATCTGCCCGTCGCGGCCGAGCACCACGAGATTCTGCGCCGCGATCAGAACGATCCCGGAGGGCCGCAGCTCCATCGCCGTCGGATCTTCCCCACCCTCCAGCTTGATCTCGCCGCTCAGCGCGCGATAACTGCCGGCCTGCCGGTCGACGGCATACAGCTTGTGATCGCGGTTTGCGAACACGTAGAGCGTCGATCCCTCGGCTGCATGATGCAGTAAGTACCGGTCGGCTTTGTAATCGTCGGCGTTGAGCGGCTTTCCGCTTTCGATCGCGTCCTTCCACTTGGGCTCGCCCGTCGCGAGATCGATGACGTTGACTTCCGCATTCGTCGTCGCATCGGGACGCGAGATGTACAACAGCCCGGCGGGAGTCAGCTCGGCGTAGGCGAGCTGCCCTTTGATCTTTACGTCTTTCGGGAGCCGCACGGTCGCGGTAGCGACATCCAGGACGTTCACGAACGTCCGTGACTCCGCGTCCACCGCAAGAACCGCTGCGCCCCCGGTGATGAGCGCCTGCGTGACGGTACCGCGCATGCGCAACGGCTTCGGCGCGATGGTCGTTCCGTCCTCGTAGCGTGCGATGTTCAGTCCGGTCTGCACGATGCCGTTGACGATGCGGACGTTGCCGGTCGCCTCGTTCGCCGGCGGCGACTCGGGGAGGATGATGATCCCGTTCGGATGCTGCACGATGTCGTGCACCCATCCGTCGATGATCGCGGGTTTGGCCCACAGCGCCTGACCGTCGGCGAGCCGGTACGCCATCAGCCGGTCGTCGAAGCTCACGTAAATGCGGTCGCTCTTGTCGATGGATTGGTAGAGCCGGACATGTTTCGCGGGATTGCCGGCGCGCGCAGTCGGCAGGGTCGCGGACCAGCGGACGGTTCCGGTCTTTGCGTCGAGCGCGCGCAGTCCCATGAGCGTGTGGACGACGATCACCTCGGGTCCCGCCTGCAGCACCTCGAGTGTCGTGCCTCCCGACGCCATTCGCACCAGGCCTTGCATGAGCCCGCCCAGGCCGCCGCGCTTCGGTTCGGTCTGCTGAAAGAGGGACTCACTCACCCACCGCTGCGTGCCAGTGGCGAGATCGTACAGCGCGACGACCGGTGGGCCGCTCTGGCGCTGGCCGTGCACGAGCAGCGTGCCCGTCTGGGGCAGCGCTCGACGGGTGACCACCTTTGTCAGGTTCAGGCGCCGAGAGTCGAACAGGACGGTACCGGTGACTGGATCGAAGACGACCAGGAGTCCCGGGCGCGCCGCCTCCATGAGCAGCGACCCTTCCACCATCCGCACGCTGTCGGCCGGTAATCCACCGAGCTCGGGCTTCTGCCAGACGATCTGACCGCGCTCGATGTCGACTGCCGCGAGCGCACCGTCGGTCGACACGAGGAGCACGCCCGCTGGGGTGACCTGCTGCCAGCGAACGTCGCCGCTGAATCGCGCCGTCCATACCGGCGTCGCTCCGGCGGCGGGGGCCGCGGGTGTCTGGGCGGTAGGCGTCTGGACGAGAAGACTGGAAGCGAGCAGGAGGACCGGCAGTAACGGCATGGCGACCCCTCGTGAGAGAGGTCCCCCATATCCCCCCATGAGGGTGTTCAGCGCAAGTCCTGAGTGGGTGCCCGGCGCCTGAAGTGCATGTCGATCAGGCGTTGCGTCTCGATCCGCCTGGTGAACCGCCCGAAGCGATAGGTGGTGATAGCGATGAGCGAGTCCTGGAGAGGGATGCCCGGCGCGATGCTGTGAAAGCGCGTCCGCGCGGTGATCGTGTTCACCTCGGTCAGCGGTGAGCGCTCCGCGTGCGTGAGCGACGTTTCCGTGAAGCGCAATTCGTACGTGATCCAATCGAGGTACGCCGCGCCTGCGATATCCGCCGACCCAAGCCGCTCGGCCGGCTCGAAATCCACGCGGACCAGCGTCTCGCCCGCGATCGTGTCGCGCCCCGCGAGATGGAAGCAGTGAGTTTCGATAAAGGTCTTGTTCGCGAATTCTTGTAGTACGGTCGTATGCACCAGCAGATCGCTGTTCCAGGGTCCCCACCCCGGTGCGACCACGCGACCGACTTCGTACGGTCGTTCATCGGTGTTGCCGAGCGAGAGGATGTCGACCGTCTTGAGCGTGTCACCGCGGCGCGTGACGTCACGAAGGGTGCGCTCGAGGCGAAAGCGAAACGGATACGAATCGGCGAACAGCTCGAAGCGGCGTGCGTTCTCCTGGAGTTGGTCGAAGACAGCCACCAGCGCTGAGTCATCGGGGGAATTGGGGCGGCCTGGTGCGGTACAGGGACCGTAACCGATCACCACCAGAGGAGGCAGCTGAACGACCAGCGCGTGCAACGCGATGCGAACCACGGGTGCGTCATCGCCACGCAGGGTGATCTGGGTGTCGACTGGCGAGAAGCCGATCTGTCGCACGCTCAGGACGTATGTGCTGTTTCCCAGATTTGAAAATGAGAACCGGCCCTGTCCGTCCGTGAAGATGCGAGCGTCTCCAGGAGACAGCATGACAACGCTGAACGGCAGTGGCTCGCCGGTTTGAGCAAGAACAACAGTGCCGCGGATTGATTGCGCGGCCACGGTTTGCAGCAGGAGGCCAGTTGCAGTGAGGGTCGAGAAGGTGCGGCCGAACATCGGAGATGCCCGAGGAGAGAGTCGAACGCTCACGGGGTTGCCGCCGCTCGAGCGGCTGTAGCGATGGCGCGCGCCCCCGCGGCGATCCCGGCGCCGTTCCAGTGGGTGTCGTCGCGCCAGAAGATCAGACTCCCCCCCCTGCGCGCCGCGGCGTCTCGGGCGGCGGCACGGAGCGGTTCCAGCAGATCGACCACTGCGATGCCGCGCGCGCGCAGGCCAGCCTCGAGCGCGGCGAAATAGCGGGGCGTTTCCGCCGGGCCCGTGTCCGGCTCTGCGAGCAACGGCGCGTACACGCTGTACTTGTGTGGTGTGAGGACGACGAGCAGCCGCTGCCGCTGGAGCGCGAGCCGGTTCGAGAGCCACGTGAGGCGGCTCAGCACATCCTCGCTCGAGCGGCGTCGATGATACGTCGCCCGCTCGTCCGCGAGGAACAGCAGCTCGGTCCCGCTCTGCAACCGGGTCCGGATCACGTGTCTCGCGGCGGCGTTCGGGAGCATGAGGTCATTCTGCAAGCGTCGATACAGCCGCGCCGCGAACACCTGCAGCGGTGAAACATCCAGGTGATCGCTCACCCAGGTCAACGCCCAGCACGTGTATCGCCCGTCCCACACGCCCAGGGTCACTCGGCAGCGCAGCTCGCGCGGGTGCGGCAGAGCGGCGATGATCGGCGGCGGTTCCGCGCTCTCCAGCAACTCGAAGATCACGAGGCCCCCCCCCTCCCGCATGCCCACCTGGTCGGCGAGCGTGCGCACCCGCGCCGGCGCCGGATCGCTGGGCGCGGCGTTGTACACCTCGCGCCCACCGGCGCGGCCGATCTGGACCGCCGGGCTCTCCCAGTCGCTCACCTCGGAGCCCGCCGAGAATGAGCTGCCGAACAGCATCGCCGAGACGCTACCGCGACTCGCGAGCTCCGGCCGGTTGTGATAGCCAAGGCTGTCCGTGGTGAAGACGACGCGGTGATACTCCCGCAAGTCGGGCTGATTGCCGAGGGCCGCCAGATTACCGTACACCCGCGGGCGGTCGTAGCGCGCGTTGGGGCGGAACGGCGTCTCGGCCCCGAACGTGCGCAACGCCTCCCACACGCGATAACTCACCCGGTCGAGCGGCAGCGCGCGGAGCCCGACGTCCGCCGCGAGCCAGGCGGCAAGCACGACCGGAACCAAGAACCCCGGTTGCCAGGAGGGGCGCAGCCGGTCTAGGCTCAAAACTGAAAATAGAGGAAAGGGGTCCGCTGTCCCGCGTACATCACCAACAGGGACACCGCGAACAGCGCGGCGAGCCCGACCCCCACCGCGCGAGGCCACTGGTGGCTCAACTGCCACGTGTTGCGTCCGGCATGGGCCACCACCGCCGCGACGCCGAGCACGAGCACGAGTCCGATCATTCCGGCGAGCGCCGGACCCGAGGTCCAGGAGAACATCCTCCCCAGCAGGCCGGAGGCCATGCGCCAGTCATTCGCGCGGAACGCTACCCAGCCGATGAGGACCAGGAAGAACATCCCAGCGCGCCGTAGCGCGGCGGGGAGTGCGTCCCAGACCGGCCCCGCCAGCCGGTAGGCGACGAGCAATAGTCCGTGATAGCCACCCCACGCCACGAACGTCCAGCTCGCGCCGTGCCACAGGCCACCGAGCAGCATCGTGATCATGATGTTGCGATAGGTGCGCCACGCGCCTTCGCGACTGCCCCCCAGCGGCACGTAGAGGTAGTCCCGCAGGCAAGTCGAGAGTGAGATGTGCCAGCGCCGCCAGAAGTCGGACGGGTCGGTCGCCTGATAGGGTGAATTGAAATTCTGGGGGATCCGGATCCCGAAAAGATGGCCCAGGCCCACGGCCATGTCGCTGTAACCCGAGAAATCGAAGTAGATCTGGTAGGCATAGCCGAGCATGCAGAGCCACGCGCCTGCGGTGGACAATTGTCCGTAGCCAGCCAGCGCGGGGTTGATGATCGCCGCGATGCTGTCGGCGATGATCACCTTCTTGATCATCCCGATCGTGAAGAACGACCACCCGATGTTCCAGGTGCGGCCGGGTTGGTGCTGGTCGATCTGCTCCAGATCCTGCTCGATCTGGCGGAACCGCACGATCGGGCCCGCGACGAGCTGGGAAAATAGCGAGACGTAGCAGGAGAACTCGAAGAAATTCCGCGTCGGCGTGATGGTGCGGCGATAGGCGTCCACGATGTACGTGATGGTGTGGAAGGTGTAGAACGAGATCCCCACCGGCAGAACGATCTCGGGGCCTGACAGGTGGAGCGGCAGCTGGAGCCAAGCGGCGACGCTATTCGCCGTATGGAGCCCAAAATTGGCGTACTTGAAGAATCCGAGCAGCGACAGGTCCACCGTGATCGGCGCGATGAGGCACAGCCGGCGCCAGCGCGGGTCGTCCCAACGGGCAAGGCCC